>CAZONP010000119.1:0-7852 GCA_964581155.1 uncultured Candidimonas sp.
CAGCCAAAGCTATACATTGTTGAATATTCCCGTGCCGGCCCAAACCTTGGTGCATGTCCACCCCGACGCCGGCGAACTCAACCGTGTCTACCGGGCCGACCTTGCCATCAATGTGTCGCCGGGGTCGTTTGCCCAGGCAATTTCCGACCTGCGGCCAACTCAGCCGGCGTGCTGGAAAGACCGGCTACAAGCGCTGCGCACAAGTTATATTGCATGGACTGATCCGACCGCCATTTCTCACCCTGGCCGGTTCCAGATGGGTGCGGCCATGTCTTATCTGCGATCATCCCTGCCAGCCGACGCTGTCATGTGCAATGGCGCGGGCAACTATGCCACCTGGTTGCATCGCTTTCACAAATTTACCCGATACGGCACCCAACTTGCACCCACCTCCGGCTCCATGGGGTATGGCTTGCCAGCGGCCGTAGCGGCCAAACGAGTCGATCCGTCCCGCATGGTGGTGTGCTTCGCCGGCGACGGCTGTTTCATGATGCACGGCCAGGAATTCGCGACTGCGGTGCAATACCAGTTGCCCATCATTGTCATACTCATCGATAACGGCATGTACGGCACCATACGCATGCACCAAGAGCGCCATTACCCGGCGCGCCTGTCGGCGACCACGTTGAAAAATCCGGATTTCGCCGCCTATGCCGTGGCATTTGGCGGCCATGGCGAACGTGTCGAAACAACGGCGCAGTTCGGCCCGGCTTTCGAGCGGGCCGTTGCGAGTGGAAAACCCGCCATCCTGCACTGCCTGCTCGACCCGGATGCAATTTCACCAACCACCACACTGAACAAAATCCGGCAAAGCGCCCAGGCGCAGATGTCCTGATTCCAATCGGGCGGCGCCAGCCGTCCGACCAAACATTTCCCGTCCACCTTACTTTCGGAGCCTACTATGTCGGCAGCACCCTCTTTTCATTGGCAAGACCCCTTATTGCTGGACAGCCAGCTTACCGAAGACGAACGCATGGTGCGTGACGCCGCGCAGGCTTACGCACAAGACAAGCTGGCCGGACGCGTGCTGGATGCATTCCGCAACGAGAAAACGGACCCGGCCATTTTTCCCGAGATGGGCGAGCTTGGCCTTCTGGGCGCGACCATCCCCGAAGAATACGGCGGTGCCGGCCTGAACTACGTCAGCTACGGCCTGATTGCCCGCGAAGTCGAGCGCATCGACTCCGGCTATCGCTCCATGATGAGCGTGCAGTCGTCGCTGGTCATGGTGCCCATTTACGAGTTCGGCAGTGAAGCGCAGAAACGCAAATACCTGCCCAAGCTGGCACGCGGCGAATGGATCGGTTGTTTCGGCCTTACCGAGCCCAACCATGGCTCGGACCCGGGCAGCATGGAGACCCGTGCCGTCAAAACAGCCGACGGCTACCTGCTTAGCGGCGCGAAAATGTGGATCACCAATTCGCCCATCGCCGACGTCTTCGTGGTGTGGGCCAAAGTGGTCGGCGGCGACGACGACGGCAAGATCCGCGGCTTCATCCTGGATAAGGGTGCGAAGGGGCTATCCACACCTGTCATTCACGGCAAAGTCGGCTTACGTGCCTCGATTACCGGCGAAATCGTGATGGACGAGGTTGAAGTGGCAGCCGACCAAATGATGCCTGGCGTAAGCGGGCTGCGCGGCCCGTTCACTTGCCTGAATTCGGCCCGATTCGGGATAGCCTGGGGAGCATTGGGCGCCGCCGAAGCGTGCTGGCATACGGCACGTCAGTACACGCTGGACCGCAAACAGTTTGGCCGCCCTCTGGCAGCCACCCAGCTTATTCAAAAGAAACTTGCCGATATGCAAACCGAGATCACCATGGCGCTGCAAGGCTGCCTGCGTCTAGGCCGCATGAAAGACGAAGGCACCGCTGCGGTCGAGATAACGTCGATGATGAAACGCAACTCTTGCGGAAAGTCGCTGGAAATTGCACGGGTTGCCCGGGACATGCTGGGAGGCAACGGCATTTCCGATGAATTCGGCGTTGCGCGTCATTTGGTGAACCTGGAAGTCGTGAACACCTATGAAGGTACGCACGACGTCCATGCCTTGATACTGGGCCGCGCGCAAACCGGCCTTCAGGCTTTCTTCTAAGCGTTGGCGTCGGCTGGACTGCCCAGATCGAACAGGCTCGTGGCTTCAAGCTCGAGCACCTGTTCGTCCCGCTGGTTGTACACCCGCCACGACCAGCGAATAATACCCAGGTCGTCGCGGCTGGACGAAATGCGTTTCGAATCGACGGTTGCCGCCAGACGCAAGGCGTCGCCCGCGCGAACGGGCAACAGCCAGCGCACCTTTTCCAGTCCCGGCGAGCCGAAGGATTCAGAGTCATGCAAGGCGGCATCCACCGCCATGCGCATGGCCAAGCCGCAAGTTAGCCAGCCGCTGGCAATCAGGCCGTCCCAGCGGCCTGATTTTGCGCGTTCGGCATCGACGTGGAACCACTGGGGGTCATAAGCCTTTGCAAAGGCCAGCATTTCTTCCTGGCTGACAACCACGGGCGGATGGGCCACCACCGCGCCAACTTGAAAATCCTTGAATTTCATACTTGACCTATTTACACAAAAGACCGTAAGGCTGGCAGTTTACTCGGGTTGCGAGGATATAGCTTGTCACGCTGCATGCCTTCAACCGCCTTTGTGTTGCGCCTGATATGATTACCGGCCCGAGCTCCAGGCCTTACTCTTTCACGTTTCAATCTCCCATGAATCAGAACCACCAGCCCGATCAGCCTTTTCTCGTGTCCATCCACAGCATGGGCCGCCCCATCGACATCGAGTGCCTATGGATCGCGCCCGAGAAAACAGACAGCGACCTGATCGTGTTTCTTCATGAAGGACTGGGGTCTATAAGCATGTGGAGGGACTGGCCGGCGCAGGTTTGCGCCGCCACCAATTGCCGTGGCCTGGTGTTTTCGCGATACGGCTATGGTCAAAGCACGCCTCGACCGCCCGCCGAAACAAGGCCGATCAGTTACTTGCATACCCAGGCGCAAGACGCGTTGCCAAAACTATTTGAAGCCTTGGGTTTGGCGCACGAGCGCCCGGTTCTGTTCGGCCACAGCGACGGCGGTTCGATCGCCTTGCTGTATGCCGCCACCTACCCCGATCGTGTCAAGGCCATCGCGGTCGCCGCTCCGCACATTTTTGTAGAGGATGTCACCATAGAAGGGATCCGCCAGGCGCGCGAGGTGTACCTGTCGACAGACCTGGCCAGTAAATTGGCACGTCATCACCAGGACGTGGATTCGGTTTTCTGGAGCTGGAATGACGTTTGGCTGCAACCGGAATTCCGTGCCTGGAATATTGAAGGAGTGCTTGGTCAGATCGCGTGCCCCGTCCTGGCTATTCAAGGGGAAGGCGATGAATACGGCACCCTGGAACAGATACGCGGAATAAAACGGCTTACACCGCAAACCGAGCTTTGCATCATTCCCGACTGCGGCCACTCGCCGCATCGCGATCAACCGCAGGTCGTGATCTCGGCACTGACCTCGTTCCTCAAACGCGTGGAAGATACGAAAGACGCGAACTGAAACGCCTACAGGAACGCTGCGGCGGCGCGGCCGATACGGTCGTTCACCGCCTGCCACTGTGCCGTCGCGGGCGGTTGTTCCAGGAAGATATGGGCGTAGCCCTGCTGGTCCAGGCGTCGCAACAGCGAATACAGGTCGCGAGCATAGGCCTGCGGCTGCGAGGCCACCACCAGCCAATCCGCGTCTGCCGGCGCGTCGGATGGCAGCGAGTCGAAGATGACAGCCGCGACGCGTTCAGATCGTGCCACCGACTGTTCAACCGCAGTCAGCAAGTGGGGCAACGCCGCGACCGACAGCGGCGTATGCGGCGCATAATGCGCCTTCAAGGAACCTGAAACCCGTGGCGCGGAAGTGTCCGGGCGCGCAGGCTCCTTGCCCAAGACCTCGGCAATCTGAGCTGCTGTCACATGGCCAGGCCGGAGCAGCGCAGGCGGTTGGCCTTGGGCCAGTCGCGACAAATCCAGGATGGTCGATTCGATGCCGACCTGCGCAGGCCCGCCCTCCAGCACGGGCATCCCCAAGCGGCAAAGCTCGGGGAATTCGGCGCGCACATGCGCCGCCTGCGTGGGCGATACGTGCCCAAACTTGTTCGCCGACGGCGCTGCAACACCGCCGTTCCCACTGGGCGTGAGCCGTGCAAATTCGCGCAACAAGGCTTGCGCCACGGGGTGGGATGGGCACCGCAGGCCGATCGAATCCTGGCCACCGCTGACGGCGGCGGGTATGTGCGCGGCGCGCGTCAGGATGAGCGTAAGCGGCCCCGGCCAGAATGCCCGTATGAGCGCATGCGCTTCTGGCGGCACGTAAGCGGCCCAATAATTAACGTCGGCGCCGGGTGCGATATGAACAATGACAGGATGGTTGGCTGGGCGGCCCTTGGCCGCGTAAATGCGTGCGATGGCGCTGGGGTTTTCGGCGTCGGCCCCCAGGCCATAGACGGTTTCGGTGGGAAAGGCCACCAGATGGCCATTTGCCAGCCGCCGGGCAGCATCCGCCACTTCCCGGCTGGAATCAAGCGTTGCCGTGTTCGGACTCATGGCGTGTAGGCAATACCCAGCACACGCGCCGCTGCGGCCGCGTCGGCTTGCGCCTTTGCCAGCGTTGAGCCCAGCACATTGACGTGGCCCATCTTGCGTCCGACCCTGGCCTGAGCCTTGCCGTACAGATGGAGTTTTGCACCGGGAATAGCCATGAGTCCGGCCCAGTCCGGCTCACGCTGTGCGCCGGTTGCGGAGTCGAACCAGACATCGCCCAGAATATTGAGCATGATGGCCGGACAGAGACTGCTGGTGTCGCCCAGCGGCAGCCCCGCCGTTGCACGCACCTGTTGTTCGAACTGACTGCATACATTGGCGTTCATGGTGTAGTGCCCGCTATTGTGCGGGCGGGGCGCGATCTCGTTGACGATCAGGCCGCCGTCACGCAATACGAAGAATTCCACGCACATGACACCCACATAATCCAGGCGATTCGCCAGCGCCAGCGCCGCGTCGACCGCTTCTACGGCAAGCGTCTGTGCCGGTCCCTGCGCCAATTCGGCCGTATCGGCCACGGACACCGCCAGTATGCCTTCGCGATGCTCGTTCCGGGCGGGATGGTAGGCAGCGGCCTGGCCATTAGCGCCCCGCGCCAGCACCACCGAGAGCTCCCCAGCCAGGGGCAGCAGCGCCTCGAGCACGCAGGGAATGTTGTCGAACTCGGCAAGCGCCGCCCTGGCCTCTTCGCGGTTCGCTACCCGCGCCTGACCCTTGCCGTCGTAACCCAGACGCGCGGCTTTCAATATTCCCGGGAAAAGCGTCGGTGGCGCGGCATTGATATCTGCGGCGCTGTGGACGGGAACGTAGGGTGCCACAGCAACCCCAGCCTCTTGTATGAACGCTTTTTCATGGATCCGGTCTTGCGCGATGGCCACGGCGCGCGCCGCCGGCCTTACCAGGGAACGTGCGCCGAGGGCGTCAAGGCTGCTGGCCGGCACGTTCTCGAATTCAGTAGTGATGGCCTTGCACAATGATGACAACCGCTCCAGCCCCGACGGATCGTCGTAAGCGGCTTGAATATGCATGTCCGCCACGGCGCCCGCCGGGCTGTGAGCATCCGGATCCAGTACAGCCACCTTGAAGCCCATGCCTTGGGCCGCATGGCAGAACATTCGTCCCAATTGGCCACCGCCAAGCATCCCCAGCCAATCGCCAGGCATGACAGGCGTTGGGATTTGAGTCTGACCCATTACATCACCACGTGCGGCGGCACTGCCATATTGCGCGCCGCTTCGGTTTGCCGATTGCGAAACGCGACGAGCTTGGTATGCAAGGCGGAATCCGTGGTGGCCATGCAGGCGATAAGGTGCAGCGCCGCATTCGCGGCCCCCGCCTCGCCTATGGCGAAGGTGGCAACGGGCACACCCCTGGGCATCTGGACGATGGATAGCAGGGAATCCTCGCCACGCAGATATTTTGAGGGTACGGGCACACCAAAGACGGGAATCGGCGTCAGGGCGGCCATCATGCCTGGCAGGTGCGCCGCACCGCCGGCGCCGGCGATGATGCCGCGCAAGCCGCGCTCGGCCGCCTGCGCGCCGTAGTCGGCCATGTCGTGGGGCATGCGATGGGCCGAAACGACCTTCATCTCGTGGGGCACGCCAAATTCCTCCAGAATGGAGACAGCGTGCTTCATGACGTCCCAGTCACTGGACGAACCCATGATAATGCCGACGAGCGGGGCGCCGGCATCGGTGGATTTGGCGGTTGTACTCATAGGGCTCACCTTAAGGTCGGGTATTGTAACGTGGCCGCGATGCAGCCATTCCGGTCAGGCTGTCAGGCGCGTGACCGCTTCGCGGTATTTGGCGGCCGTTTTTTCGAGCACGTCGGCCGGCAGGCGCGGCGCGGGTGGCGTCTTGTCCCATTCCTGGGTTTCAAGCCAGTCGCGCACGAACTGCTTGTCGAACGACGGCGGACTGGTGCCTTCGGCATAGTCGGACGCGGGCCAGAAGCGGGATGAATCCGGTGTGAGCACTTCGTCCATCAGGTGAAGCTGCCCGGCGTCGTCCAGGCCGAATTCGAACTTCGTGTCCGCAATGATGATGCCCTTGGTCGCCGCGAAAGCGGCGGCTTCGGTATAAAGTTGCAGGGTGACGGCGCGTATTCTGTCTGCCAGTTCTTGCCCAACCTGCGACACGACATATGCAAAGTCGACATTTTCGTCGTGTGACCCGAATTCCGCTTTCGCCGCTGGAGTGAAAATGGGTTCGGGCAGGCGGCTGGCCTGCTTCAGGCCGGCGGGCAAGGCAATACCGCATACCTTGCCGCTGGCACGGTAGTCGTTCCAGCCGGAGCCGATAAGGTAGCCGCGCGCCACGGCTTCCACCATGATGGGCTTGAGCCGCTTGACGACGACCGCCCGGCCGACAACCTGATCGCCCTCGCCGGGCGCGACCACGTCTTGCGCGTCGATGCCCGTGGAATGATTGGGCAACACGTGGGCCAGCTTTTGCAGCCAGAACTCCGTCAGTTCGGTAAGAACCTGCCCCTTGCCGGGCACCGGGTCATCAAGAATGACATCGAATGCCGAGATACGGTCGGTTGCCACGATGAGCAACTTGTCGTCTCCTACGGCATACATGTCGCGGACTTTGCCGCGACCCAGGAGAGGCAACGACATGATGTTCGATTGATGCAAAGCCTGAACCACAATGTATCCTTATAACGCCAATTACTGGACCACTTGCGCCAGTTCGCCGGCGGCATAGCGCCGGGCCATTTCCGTCAATGCGATTGGCTTGATCTTGCTGGCATTGCCCGCCGTGCCGAACTGCTCGTAGCGCTGCTTGCAGATGTCGCTGGCCGCTTGACGGGCTGGCTTCAGGTATTCGCGGGGATCGAACTTGCCGGGATTTTCGGCAAAGAAGCGGCGAATGGCGCCGGTCATGGCCAAACGGATGTCCGTATCAATATTGATTTTACGAACACCGAACTTGATGGCTTCCTGGATCTCTTCGACCGGCACGCCATAGGTTTCCTTCATGTCGCCGCCGAACTCGCGGATTTCAGCCAGCAAATCCTGCGGAACGCTGGAACTGCCGTGCATGACCAAATGCGTATTGGGCAAGCGGTGGTGAATTTCCTTGATGCGGGAAATGGAAAGGATGTCGCCCGTGGGCTTGCGCGTGAACTTGTAGGCGCCGTGACTTGTGCCAATGGCGATGGCCAGCGCGTCGAGTTGCGTGTGGCGTACGAAGTCGGCGGCCTGCTCCGGATCAGTAAGCAGTTGTTCCATCGTCATCTTGTCGTCGGCGCCGTGGCCGTCTTCCTTGTCGC
>CAZONP010000120.1:0-7808 GCA_964581155.1 uncultured Candidimonas sp.
TTAGTCGATCTGGCCGCGTGGCGCGGTGCCGGATGTAAACGGGGATAAGGGTGCGACGGCGCCGGGTGTAACAGGCGCTAGGGGTGCGGCGGTGCCATCGGCATCATGATCGCGTCCCCGGACACGCTTGCGGTCTCGTTGTTTCAACTTCAATACCGCCAGTGTTTCCGGGTCGATCTTGGCTTTGAATGCGTTGCCGTTGGAATCCGTGCCGCGTATTTCGTAGCAGCCGTCGTCGATTTTCAGCCGCTCGATCTGCCAGCCTTGTTGTGCCGCCATTTGGCGCACGGCCTCCCGCGACTGCCAGCGACCCACTGGCGCATCGCAATCGTCGTCGGCCGTTGCCGGCAGAGCCGTCAGGGTCAGAGCGAGCGCCACCAAGCCAAGGCGCAAAGCGAAATATTTCATGGAAAACTCCTTCTGATTATGTTGGCGCAAACGGTTCGCAGTGCAGCTTTAATGCGTACGACACTCTTGCTTTTTCGTTCCATGACAGTGTGCGGGATCCTTTCTGAATGGCCGGTGAATGGCGCATTCCGTTCATGGATGTGCGGTAGTGAAAGTACTGTTTGCTTGCGTTGCGTCAAAGGAATATGTTTTTAAACTTAACAATTTGTGTCATTGAGCGATACTTCTGCTGTGGGTGCGCGAGCACCCTCTTGTGTAGTCGGTAGTATCAAAATAAATAATTAAGTACAGGAGACGCAATGCGCAAACATCACTTGCGACGCGCTTTGGCGCTTACGCTATTCATCGGAGCGTTTGCTCTGTTATGGGCCAGCAATCGTCAAGGGGTGCTGTTGCCCGACACGAACCGTCAGCTGGCCATTCCCGAGAACCTTACAGTTCCGCTGCAGGTGCGTGCCGCCTACAACGGGACGATGATTCATTTTCAGTACCGCTGGCCTGCCGAGCGGCCGCACGTAATTCATGATGCGCTTCGGTTCGAGGGCGGAAAATGGGTCACCTATGGCAAGGCGGTCGCAGGGCCGGAACCCCACGGTCTGCATGAAGACCGGGTTGCCATGATGGTCGATGACGGCGGTGTTCCGGAGTTCGGGCGTTATGGCGGCTTTGTCGCCATCGGAAATCGTCTCGACGGATTCACCGGCGACCTGACGTCCAAGGATGTCGAGGCGCATTCCTACTTCGGCAAGGTCCGCGGCCAGGACGCGGCAACCAAGTATTTGCCGGCCACCCGCACGAATCCCGCTGACTGGGGTTCCGTCCAGCCGGAGGAACGCCTGGCTCAATTGCAAAAGGCGGGTTACTTCCTTGATCTCTGGCACTGGCGTGGCAACCGGGGCGGCCCCATCGGTGTTGCGGACGATCAGACAATAGGCGAAATTCGCGATGGCGACAAAGGACGTAGCGCATGGTCCAGCAACTGGGATGGTGAACACAAGCGGCCAAAATTCATGTTCGACCCCGCCAAGGCGGGCTATGCCGCCCTGAAGTGGGACGATGTGCGTGACGGCAGCTTTGCACAGGACTCAGCGCATTACCTGCATGCCGACACGATGATGCCCTTCGATGAAAATCATGCCTGGAAAGAAGGCGACACACTCCCCCGGCGGGTCTTGCGCCAACCCGACGGTTCCCGCGCCGATATCGCCGCCACCGGCCACTGGGACAAGGGCTACTGGACCGTCACCATGTCCAGGGCCATGGATACCGGCAATCCACTGGACGACAAGGCTTTTCACGATGGCGGCAGCTATGACATTGCTGTATCCATACATCGCAATGCCACCGGTCGGCGCTGGCATTACGTATCCTTGCCCATTACGCTAGGGCTGGGACGCGAGGCGGAAATGCGGGCGGAACCCTTTACCGGCGATACCCCGCAGTGGACGCAGGGCTGGCACGATGTCACCCTGTTCTATCCGGGTCAGGTCAATTGGCCTTTGCTGACAAGCAAGGCGCACGCCGGGTCCGAACGCATTGCACGCGGCATTCCGGTGAAAAGCTATCACAATCCCGACCAGCTGGCGCATTACGGGGTGGAGGTCGAATATGCGACTCCGATACTCACGCAATGGCGTCTGACGCTGATTGTCGGCTTGTTCTTGTTCTTCGCTGTCGGCTTCGCATTGTTGCGCGGCATACGTAACCGTTAAAGGAAAACCAATATGGCTCCCATCCATCACATGTTGGCGCACTTTCCGATTGCGCTATTGTTCGTGGCCCTGCTGATCATTCTGGTCCGGGCTTTTTTCGATACGCCGTCTGTGCGCCGGGTTGAAAGCGCTTTGCCTTTATTGCTGATTCTTGGCGTTTCCGGCGGTATAGCCGCCTTTGTGGCCGGCTTGTCGATCTGGCCCAGCGAGGCCATAACCAGCTCGCCCATGGGCCGCAACAAACTGTTGATTGCGGCCTGGATGCTTGCCGCCTGGAGTGTGGTCGCACTCATGCGCTTGCGGGGCGGCCCAACGCTGTGGGAGCGTGGGGGCCGCTGGCCGATGGTGATCATGTCCCTGGCCGGCGGCATGCTGCTGGCCACCACAGGCGCTTTGGGAGGGTATCTTCTGGGCTCGCCGTCGCGTTTTTCCGATGGGCTTCGGGCGGTGGGCTGGGACGTATACCACACCTTCTTCGCGCCTAATTGGGCGTTGGGGGCGGCCGCCGTTCTTGCCCTTGTCATCATCGGCTTGGGCTTTACCCGTAAACCGGCTTAACGAGCTGCGGTCTTGCCCGCAGGCCTGGGCGCGAGGCGCCCAATTATCCCGGCATGCTGCGGCCAGGTGGCCTGCAGCTCTGCAGTATCCGCCAACTCGAATTCACTGAATTCAAACCCTGGTGCCACGGTGCAGCCGACGAGCGCGTAGCTCTGCGGCTGCACAAGCTCGGCGGCGAACCACAGTCCCGCCGCCACGATCACCTGGAAATCGGCTGCAGCCGTGTCGTCCTCAGCGCGCTCCGTGCCAAACGGGCTGCCCAGGCGGTAGGTTGCCAAACGGCCTTCGGCGTCCAGCGTATGAATATCCAGCGCACTGCCCGCGTAGAAGTGCCAGACCTCGTCGGACTGAATGCGGTGCCAGGCGGAATATGCTCCGTCGCTCAGCAGGTAATAAATAGCCGTTGACGCGCTTCGGGTGACGCCGGAATCGCCGCGCACGACGGGCTGAGCGCAGCGGTGGGTTTCGCGGTAATAGCCGCCTTCGGGATGTGGCATGAGGCGTAGCTGCTCGACCAACTGGGCAGGTGTGGGGACAAAAGAGGGTGATGGCATATATGATGGCGTTAAGGTATCTGTTTGTATGCGGATACACTAAATACTAAACAATACCGGGTCCTCGTGGGGAATTCGCCTCGGTTGGCGAATCGGCAACGACATTCAAGTGAACAAAAATGCAAATTAGCTTTCGCCGCCTTGCCCTGGTGGGCTGCGGCCTGATGGGTGGATCTTTTGCGCTGGCATTGCGCGACGCCGGATTGGTTGATGTGGTGGCCGGGTTCTCACGGCCGCACTCCCACGCTGTGGCGTTCCACCGCAAAGGCATCATCGACGAAATCGCAATCAGCATGGCCGATGCCGTCAGCCAGGCCGATCTGGTCATGGTGGCGGTGCCGGTGGCGGCCATGCCCCGTGTGCTCGACGAGCTTGCCGGGTTGCTTCCCGATGGCGTCTTGCTCATGGACGTTAGCAGCACCAAGCGCAGCGTGGTCGCGCATGCCACAAAAGTGTTGGGTCGGCATTTGCCCGACTTCGTCCCGGCGCACCCCATTGCCGGCAAGGAACGGGCGGGTCCCGGCGAACCCTTTGCGGGGCTATACCATGACCGCCAAATCATACTGACGCCGCTGGAATCCACCAATACCCGCCAGGTGGACTGTGCCCGCATGATCTGGACGGCCCTGGGCGCCCGCGTTACGGTTCTAACGCCTGCGGCGCATGATCGCGGCCTTGCGGCGGTTAGCCATTTGCCGCATTTGTTGGCGTTTGCCTATATGTCCGGCCTGCTGAATCAGCCCGATTCCGAAGAATTGCTTGGCCTGGGGGGACCCGGATTCCGCGATTTCTCGCGCATTGCGGGGTGCGAACCCACCGTGTGGCAAGATATTCTGCGCGACAATCGCGACCAGACGCTGGAGCAGCTGGCCGCATTTCGGCAGGCCCTCGATCAGTTCGAACAGGCAATGGCGCAAGACGACCCCGCCGCCCTGGCGAGCATGTTGCAGCGCGCGTATGAAGCGCGCCTGGCATGGCGTCCCGCTGGCGATACCGGAAGTGTCCCGGCATAATGCCTGATTCGCACTACCAACCAATTGCGACCGAATTTTTTACTCTGATGGAATTGCCATGAAACGAAACGCTTTGATTGCGCTGACGGCGCTGCTGTCCTTGACCTGTTTTTCCGCGCCCGCCATGGCGCAAGGACAGCCGATCCGGCTCGTCGTGCCGTTCTCGGCCGGCGGCCCTATTGATGTCACCGCGCGCATTCTGGCCGAAGGCGTGCGCGACACGCTGGGCCCAGTCATCATCGACAACAAGCCAGGCGCCGGCGGCAATATTGGCTCGGACCAGGTGGCAAAGGCCGCGCCCGATGGCAAAACCATAGGCGTGGCAACGTTGGCGTCGCATGCCGTCAACCCATGGCTGTATAAGAACATGCCATTCAACGCGGCAACAGACTTTGAGCCCATCACGCTGATGGTGCGTGTTCCCAATGTCCTGGTGATCAACGCCGATCTGGCGAAACAACGCAATATCGCCACCCTGGCTGACCTGATCGACTATGCGAAGAAGAATCCAGGCAAATTGAATTACGGTTCCGGCGGCAATGGCAGCGGCGGCCACCTGGCCGGCGAGATGTTCAAGCGCGAGGCCGGCGTCGATATCGTGCACGTGCCCTATAACGGCGGCGCCCCGGCGCAGTTGGCATTGCTGTCCGGACAAATTGACTTCACGTTCGACAACCTGGCAACGGCCTCGCCCAATATTCGCAGCGGCAAGCTCACGGCGCTGGCGGTGACGACGGCCAAGCGCTCCTCGGAACTCCCCGACGTTCCTACCGTCAAGGAAGCCGGCCTGGACAACTTTGAAGTGGATACGTGGTGGGGTCTGGTCGCGCCGGCCGGTACGCCAAAAGACGTCATCGCCAAGCTGAACGCCGCGTTTACCGCCACTATGCGCGATCCGGCGGTCCAAAAGCGTTTTGCAGGCATGTTGATTGAAGCCGCACCCACAACGCCGGATGAATTTGCCAAGCTTATGCAAGGTGAACTGATGCGCTACGAAGAAATCGTCCGCAACGCCGGCGCTCGTGTCGACTGACCAAGGAAAGCCAGGCTCCGCCGCCGTAGCGACGGAGCCGCCTAAACGTGGCCGGGGCGCGCAAATTCTATTGGGCTTGAGCCTGATGCTTATTGCGTTCAACCTGCGGCCTTTGTTTGCCAGCCTCTCGGTGCTATTGCCAGAGGTCGCCCGGGACTCCGGACTGTCTTCCGCCGGGACGGGTTATTTGACTACGCTGCCCGTGTTGTGCCTTGGCCTCTTCGCCACTCTGGCGCCACGGGTCTCGCAACGGGTCGGCCCTGAACGCACCTTGCTTGCCGTTCTGGTGCTGTTGACGCTGGGTACGGCGCTACGCGGGCTGGATAGTGTGCCCTGGCTCTTCATTGGCTCGGCGCTGGCGGGCGCGGCTATCGCGACCGGCAATGTGTTGTTGCCCAGCGTCGTGAAGCGGGACTTCCCGCAACATGCGGCCTTGATGACCGGGCTGTACACAATGGCGCTTTGCGGGGGAGCGGCGGCTGCGGCAGCCTTCACCTTGCCGTTGGCTCATTATTTCCACGATTCGTGGAACATCGGCTTGGCGGTCTGGGCAGTACCGGCCGCAGTAGTTGCTCTAATTTGGGCGCCCCAGGCATTGCGCAGTCGGCGACTGCATGGCCGCATACGGCCGTCAAGCGGATCCTTGTGGCGCAATCCTCTGGCATGGCAGGTGACATTATTCATGGGGCTTCAGTCAGCACTGGCGTATTGCGTCATGGGCTGGATGGCGCCTATCTTGCGTGATCGGGGCTTGGATGGCGTCACCGCCGGTTTGGTGGTGTCCGTGTCCATTATGTTGCAAGTCGTCACATGTTTGCTCGTTCCGCCCTTGGCGGTGCGGTGCAAGGACCAACGGATCTTCAACGCGTCGCTCGGCGTGCTGGCCGCCGCCGCTCTTATCGGTGTGCTGTTCGCCCCTTTGTCGTCGGTATGGCTCTGGGCCATCTTGCAGGGCGTGGGGCAGGGTGGCTTATTTGCCATGGCCATGACTGTCATTGTGCTGCGATCCCCCGACTCCCTGGTGGCCGCGCAGTTGTCCGGCATGGCGCAAGGCGTCGGCTATGTGCTTGCGGCTTTCGGGCCGTTACTCGTTGGCATACTTCACAGCGCGACCGGCGGTTATAGTATTTCGGGATGGCTTTTTGCCTTGCTCGGGATCGGAGTGGCAGTCAACGGTTGGGGGGCGGGGCGGGCTATCCAGGTGAAAACACATGGATAACTATGGCAAAAAAGCTCAGCACTCTTTTTTTCTCCACGGTCAAGCGCATGGCTCGATTGCAGCGCCAGGCGCTCAAGACGGCCACTCGCCCTCCGGTAAAAAAGCGCACCAAGCCCGCACCTAGCGCGCCCCGGGTCGGGAAAGCGCTAAAGCCCTCGCCTCCCATCGCTATTTCCTGGGCCGGAACCTGGCAGAACCTGGTTCACAAGACACCGCCTTCTCATTCAGAGCTCCTGGGCCGCCTGGCATACTCCCTGTACAGGCCACCGTCCGGGCCCATTGCGGGCATGCCTTTGGTGGTCATGCTGCATGGCTGCCAGCAAACGGCGCACGATCTGGCGCTTGGGACGCGCATGAACCGGCTCGCCGATGCCAAGGGTTTTGTTGTTGTCTACCCCCAGCAAACCCGGCGGGTGCAAGCGCTGCGCTGCTGGCGCTGGTTTCAGCCGGACGCGGCGCATGGCGGGGCCGAGGCCGATGCCATCGCCGACATGACCCGTGCCCTCGTTGCCCGCCATAAGCTGGATCCGGCGAAAGTCTACTTGGCGGGCATGTCGGCGGGGGCGGGAATGGCAGGCCTCACCGCCTTGCGCCATCCCGGCCTGTACGCGGCCATCGCCATGCATTCCAGTGCCGTCCTGGGCGATGCGCACTCGGCGCACGCAGGCTTGCACACCATGCGTCATGGCGCCCAACGGCCCCCGGCGCCTCTGGTGGAGGCGGCCGTACCGGCACCTGACGGTTTTCCAGGCATGCCTGTCATCATTATGCATGGGCAGCGCGATAGAGTCGTGGCGTTACGCAATGCCAGACAACTGGCCGAACAGTTCGTCTACTTGAATTGGATGTTCACCGCCGCCGGCCCTGCGCCAAAAATCAGCGTGCTGGCCTCCGGAACAACGCGCGAATATTTACGGGAAGACTACCTGCAAGGCCGCAAGCCCGTGGTCAGGCTATGCCTGGTGAAGAATGCGGGGCACGCATGGAGCGGCGGTGACCACCGCCTCAAGTTCAATGCCAAGGAAGGCCCCAACGCCAGTTTGGTGATTTGGCAATTTTTCAACATGCACAGTCGCAGCGCGATGCCGGCGGCCGTGCGCCAGCCTGCGATAGCCTGAGTCAATCGCTAATATAAAAACTATCAATTGCGCAGGTTGATAGTTATGGCCTATACTTCAGTTGTAGTCAGTTCTTAACCACCTAAAGGAAAAGCACAATGTCCCTTATCAACACCCAGATCAAGCCTTTCAAAGCAACCGCATTCCATAACGGCAAATTCGTCGACGTCAGCAATGAATCCGTGGCCGGCAA
>CAZONP010000121.1:0-3853 GCA_964581155.1 uncultured Candidimonas sp.
CGGTGCATCACACGCGTTGGCTGGACGAAAAAGACGACAGCCTGCAAACCTACCTTGGAGCGAAGAAGGCGCGGGTACCCGCCCAAGCGCTGATTAGCGAGAAGGCCCAGCGTTAGCCGTCGGAACCCTACCACCAAGGTTAAAACCTTAGGGTCGGCCATATTAGGCTGGCCCTTTTTTTGACCTTAATGCCGGTAGGGTCGTTTGACAAAATGTAACGGTTAGTCCACCATCCCTTCCTTGCTTTCTCCGCAAACCACATTCCATTACTTGTAAATCCCACCCCAATTCACCATTCGGCAACAGGAGACCTTTCTTGAGTGCAGTAAAACCTATACGGCCACACTTCTCCGGTTGGTGGCCCCATGTCTGGCGGCCCGGCCTGTTCATATTGGCATTGTTGCTGGCGCTGGCGGTATATTGGGCTTTATTGCAGGTCTCGCACACGCAAATGCGGGAACAAGTGCGCGTCGACACCCAAAAGCTGGGCAGTCAGACGGGCCAGGCGTTGGCCTTGCAAATGGATGCTGTCGTCCGCCAACTGGACTATTTTTCCCAACACCTTAGCTGGGTTTGGATGCAAGGCAATGCAGACATCTTTCACGAAGCAGCCTCCGTGGCGATGCATACGCTGCCGCCGGACGCGCTTTCTCAAGTAGCGATCACCGATGCCAAAGGCAAGGTTTTATACTCGAGCCTGGGCGAAGGCTCAAGCGTAAACCGGCGCGAATTAACAGTTTTCATTTCTGATCGCGAGCACTTCCAGGTTCATGCCAGGGCGGATAAGCCCTTTCTTTTCATCAGCCAGCCGATTAAGGGCCGTATTTCTCAGAAATGGACAATTCAATTCACACGTGGGCTATGGCATGACGGCCAGTTCCAGGGGGTGATTGTCCTGGCGGTGTCCGCCGACTACCTGACCACAGCGCTCAAGGCAATTTTCCCCGACCAGACCGACGCCGCATCGTTGGTCAAGAATGATGGTACCTATCTGGCCCGCTCTTACCAGCTGGCCGATGTCCTTGGCAAGAATCTGCCCAAAAGCCGCCCCTTCTTTCAACACCCCGAACTCGTGCATGGCACCTATGAAGCGGTTGCCGATGTTGACAAGGTTCGCCGATTCTACAACTGGCGGCGAGTCGATGACTATCCGCTTGTGATATTGGTGGGGCTGGGTGCCGAAAAATCCATGGCCGTCACTAATGAAGCAATCGACGACAGCCACTGGCAAAGCGGCTTAGGCTCTGCGCTGCTGTTGCTGGCCGGGCTGATAGCGGCTTGGCTGTGGGCACAACGCAGCATGCATTCAACGCAACTGCAACGGGTTGCCGAAGCCTTGAGAACCAGCAAAGCGCAATTGCGAATCACGCTGGACGCGGTACGGGACGGCATGTGGACGTTCGATCACACGACGGACACCGCCGAATGGGACGCCCGCATCCGGAACATGCTGGGCTACGGCGACGACTGCGGATCGCCTTCGGCACAAGATCTCTTGAACATGGTCCACCCGGCTGACCTGAAGCAGGTAAACCTGGCCACCACTCAGACATTCGGCCGGCATTCCGACCAAGTCATGAATCTGGAGTTCCGTCTGCGCAAAGCGGATGCCCGCTGGTTGTGGGTGCGGGCGCGTGGCCGTGTCATTAAGTGGAATGCCGACGGCCTGCCATTGCGGTCGGTCGGGACGCTGTCGGACATCAGCGAACAAGTCGCTGACGCCCATCTGCGCAATGCGTTGCTGAACCGGAGTGCCGCCGCCATTCTGTTGGTCAGTCCAGACCGGCGCATCGTCGATGCCAACGCACAGTTTGTCGCCCTCTTCCTGAAACCGGAGCAGAACCTTAAGGACTTGAACCTGCGCGACATTCATATCGATCAGGTGCATTGGGATAACTTGGGCGGATCATACGCGGCTATCAAGGAAAAAGGCCTACTGCGCCTGGAGTATCCGTTCACCGACGCCGACGGCAATGTGCGCTGGTTTGACACCCACGCCGTCTTGCAAGATCCGGACGACCCACAAAGCAACATAATATGGACCTGGATCGACATCAGCAGCCGCCATGAGGCGGACGCCGCACTGGCAGTAGAAACCCAGCGCCTCAATACCTTGCTGGAATGCTTTCCCGGCGGCGTGCTGATTGAGGACGCGCAGGGTACCGTGATTTTTGTGAATGGATTCTGGCCCCATTTACTGGGGCTTGACATTCCTGCCGCGACGCTGCAAGGGAAGCATGATAACGAACTCCGAAACTGTGTCGGCCCCAAGGTATCCGGGTGGCTGCGATCCCATCAACCAGGTCACTCGGCGGAATCGCGCCGCTCTCACGAGGTCACGACCGATGCCGGTCGCCACCTGGAGATCGATCATGTCGAGATCCGCCAGCACCAGCAATACCTGGGCTCGGTCTGGCTGGTGCGCGACATTACCGAACGCAAGCTGCATGAACTGGAGCTAGCCCAACTTGCCTCGACAGACATGCTGACCCTCTTGCCCAATCGGCGCAGCTTCATGCAAAGCCTGAATACGCTCTACGATGAAGCACTGGCTACCCAAAAACCGGTGGGCGTCATCATGATGCTGGATATCGACCACTTTAAACGGGTCAATGACACCTATGGCCATGCCATTGGCGATGTCGTCCTCCAACATATTGCCGGAACAATGAAAGCCGCCCTTCGCAGCAGTGACGTTCCCGGCCGGCTTGGCGGAGAGGAATTCGCCATTTTGCTTCCCCACACCGGCCTGCCCGAAGGCTTGGCAATCGCCGAGCGCATACGCCAAAGCGTGGAACAGGCCACGATCAATGCCAATGGAAATGACATTCGCATCACCATCAGCATTGGCGTTTCGGTTGTGTGCGCGGACTATACGCCTGATGCGGCGCTGCAACAGGCGGACGATATGCTATACGTTGCGAAGGAATCCGGCAGGAACCGTGTCTGCCTATGGCAGGAAACCGAAGAGAGCATCGCCTGACAGATAGATGCCTTTAACAGTGCAGGTCGCTCCGGCGAGCGGAGCGACCATGACGAGCTTGCTACGCAGGCTGACTAAACACTGTGACGGGCGGAAGACTGGCTGTGTAGCGCTCCACTTCCGCCATGCCAGTATGACCGCAATTACCCTGCGCCAACCGGGATGACGCGACGCCGGTCATCAGGTTGTTTACGTCGCCGTAACGACATAAGCTGCCGACTTCACGAGCGTTCAGGGGATCGAACCATCCACCTTCGTTAATGCGAATCACGCCAGGACGAATCTCGTCGGTAATTCTTAGCCCGGCCAGGATCTGGCCCCGGTCATTGAAGACCCGCACGACCGCGCCATCGGTCAAACCGCGCTTCTTTGCATCCTCCGGGTTCATCCAGCAAGGCTCACGGTCGGCGATCGTATAGCTGTTCCGGTTGACAGTGCCACACAGCTGAGAATGCAGCCGCATTTGGGGGTGGTTAGCCGCGACATGCAGGGGGTACTTTGTACTCGGCCCGCCCAGTCGTTCCACTGGTTCCATCCACGTGGCGTGGGGTGGGCAATCGTCGTACTTGTACTTTTCGATGGTGCGGGAATACAGTTCGAACTTGCCCGACGCCGTACCCAGTGCATTGAGCAGCGGATCCGCACGAAAGTCGGCATGCCGTACAAAATCATCCTGCGCATCGCTTACGGGGAATGCCAGCGGCTTGTTGCTTTCCCAGAACACGCTGAAGACGGGCATTTCCATGCCTTTGGCACGGGATTCGATCTTGGCGCCTTCGTAGAGACTGCGAATTCGGTCCATTTCGTCGCGCCCCTGTGTATATTCGTGTCCTTTACCCAGCTTGGCGGCGATGTCCGCGAAAATATCGA
>CAZONP010000121.1:3863-7799 GCA_964581155.1 uncultured Candidimonas sp.
CGAAATCGTTGCGTGCCTCGAAAAGCGGCTCGACAATCTTCTTCATAGGCACAATATGGCTGAGCGCATAATCGCCAACCTGCTCGATGTCGTTGCGTTCGTACGCCGTGGTGGCGGGCAGCACGATATCCGCATAACGGGCCGAGGCTGTCCACTGCACATCGTGCACAATAAACGTGTCCAAGGTGCGCCATGCGCGCAGCATTTCATTGCGGTCCTGCTGATGGGAAAACGGATTGCCACCTGCCCAGTACGCCAGCTTGATCAGCGGCAACTTGACCTCAGTGCCGTTGAATTGCATGGTTTTACCGGGATTTAGCAGCGTCTCGACCAGACGGGATACGGGGATCGAAATGGCTCCGCTCTTGGCCAACCATGCAGCGCCTTCACTGCTCTGTCCCGACGCGTCGTCAATCGAACCAAGAATCGGCGTGGTGCTGGTTGCAGCGCCGCCGGAGGAATAATGATAGCTCAGGCCATAGCCGCCGCCGGGAAGCCCGATCTGACCCAGCATCGCGGCCAAGGTGATCAACATCCAATGGATTTGTTCGCCATGATGCTGGCGTTGCGTCGAATAGCCTAACGCCAGCATGGTGCGATTCTTGGCAAAGCGGTGCGCCAGATCACGCAGGGTCTGCGCGGGAAGGCCGCAGATCTGCGCCGCCCAATCCGCGCTTTTCGGGGTGCCGTCGCTTTCGCCTAGCAAGTAAGGCAGGAACTTGTCAAAACCGGTCGTGTAACGGTCCAGGAATTTCTGATCATGCAGGCCATCCTGATATAGCGTATGGGCGATTCCCAGCATCATGGCAAGATCGGTCTGTGGACGTGGCGCCAGCCATTCGCCATTCAGTTCCTTGCAGGTTTCGGTAAGCGCCGGGTCTATGCTTATGACCTTTGTGCCGGCTTTTTTAAGCTTCTGAACACCCGGCCAAGCGCCATGGTCCGCCACCTGCCAGGATATTTGCGATGTGTTCAGCGGGTTGCATCCCCAGAACACCATCAGTTCGCAATGCTCCGACAGATTTTTCCATGTCGTGCATTGTTCGTAGACTTCCAGAGAACCGGAAACATACGGCAGGATGACTTGTGCGGCGCCGGTGGAGTAGTCCCCCGTGCTGTTCGTATAGCCGCCCGAGCCAATCACGTTCAGCATGCGACGCAGCAAGGTCTGACAATTGTGCAGCTTGCCGGGGCTTTTCCAGCCGTATGAGCCGGCAAACACGGATTCCTGACCATGCTTTTCACGAACCCGGACCAATTCGTTGGCAACGAGTTCAATGGCCTTTTCCCAGCTGACACGCACGAAATCGCCCGTGCCGCGCCCTGCGGTATCGGCGCCCGGCCCTTTTTCCAGCCATGCCCTGCGCACCATCGGATAACGAATGCGCGACTCGGAATACAAGGAGTCCATTACGCCCGGAAGTTGCGGCGACGGTGCTGGATCGCCCTCCCAGGGCTTGAACTCGACGGCGCGGCCGTTTTCAACCATGCCGTAAAAGACGCCCCAGTGGCAACCTGACAAAATCGCCTGCCGCTGCGCTGCGGTTTGGGCGACGGCACCGCGAGCCAGCAATGACATGCCGGGCAACCCCAATGCCATAGCCATTGCGCCTGCCGAGCCGCCCTTGAGGAAGTGTCGTTTGGAAATCGAGGTCACCTCGGGTGACTTGATGGAACTGCTACTCATAACCGGTACTCCCATTTATTTTTTATGCCATGGCGGCTGTTGCCGCTGCATCACAGCGCCGCGTCCTGGAAGAATGCGTGCTGATTTCGTCAAGTAACGCGATCAGAAACCGCGCCGCGTTGCCATGGAAACCCGTGCTATCGGCCTTCACCAGCTCGTCTGCAAAATTCGGGACCCAGCCCTGCATTTCATCCAACACCGCGCGGACACAGTCGTCTCGTTCCTGACGCAGTGCCTCCGCCATGCACGCCAACTGAATGGCCAAGTGGTCCGAAGGTTCGGCGCAATCGTCAGGCAGGTGAACGTCGAGCTCTGTCAATAACGCCTGCATCCGGTCGACGGCGGGGCCAAACAAATGGCCCGTACCGTCCCAAGCGCTGGCATAAGGAAGCACGCTGTATTGCCTGGATATGCCAGAGAAGAACATCGTGTGGCTGCGTTGTATCGACGCTACAGTCTCATCGACCGCGTCCTTGGATACGGCCAGGCAAATTTGGTCTGCGGCGGCCTGCCGGCCTAGGAAATCCCCGATCCAGCGCAATGCCGCCTGACCGTGCGCCGACCGCGAGGCCTGCACTCGCCCGGTGGTCATAGGGTTGAGAAATTGCTGGGCCAGCCACTCGGCGACGACCATCAATTCTTGTGTTTGCGCGGCATGACTGGAATCGTGCACAGGGCTGCTCATATCACATTTCCTTGCCATGCGCGTTCAGATCCCGCGAATGATTCTGAAGATAGCTAAGCATTAGACGGTACTGGTCATCGGATAGCGACGTGAAGCGTTTCATTGAGCGCATGGTTCCTATCCATTGGTTCGCGGTGAAGTGGGTGGTCTGCGCCAATACGTGACAAGCGGCGCATGCCCGTTGATAAGCCATCTTGCTGTAATCCCACAATGCCTGCTGGTCCACGTTCAGTTCAGCACTGTCCGCCCATACCGCGACTTCGACCGGAACCCAGAGTTGTCCGGTATTGGCATCGGCCACTTGCTCACCCCGTCGGGCCGACGCCGAGGCCGAATCGTCCAGCAAAGCCATCATCACACGATGCCCTTTGGCTTGATACACGACCGATGGTGCATCCACCATCTGCCAGCCTTTCAGAACCAACTGCAGTCTGTCGCCTTCCTGCTTTTCAACTTTCGCCAAGGCGCCGCCCAGCAGTTTTCCTTGTTCCGGCTTTGCACCATTCACATTGGCGGCATCCAGCCACAGGTTCTTGGCGGCGACGACGGCCACCGTCTTGCCTACCGTAATGGCGGATGCAGGCGACGTTGGAAAGTCGGCCCGCGCTTGGACGACATTTGGCAACATGACGAGTTCGTCAGTCATGTTTGGCGGCGGCATGCCCGGCGCGCTCTTTTCCACCGCATGCACGTGCTTCAGATAAACCGCCATCGCTTGCAAATCTTCGAATGGCAGCTTGGAAGTGTTTGCAATCACCTTTGCCATATCACCGTCGGATGCGCGTCCGATAGGATTGACGCCCGTGCTGAGATAGTTGGCGATCGACGCCACAGACCAGAAGCCAATGCCCGTCTCGCTGGGCGTAATGTTCGTGATATGTGCACTGCCATCCGCGCTTGGCCCGCCGGAGTAACGCAGGCTGCTGGTCACGTTGCCCATGAATCCGCGTGGGGAATGGCATTCAGCGCAGTGCCCTGCCCCTTCCACCAGATATGCGCCACGCGTATATTGTTCCGAGTCAACGCCCGCCGGGATGGGCATCGTCATTTGTGGCTGGCCATTCAGAAACGCCAGACGCCAGACACCTACGCCGCGGCGCAGGTTGTATGGGAAGGCAAGCTCATGATCCTGCACCGATTGCTTCACGGGGGGCAACGACATGATGTAGGCATACAAGTCCCGCACGTGCTCGCCGGAAAGATGCTTGTAAGACGTGTATGGAAATGCGGGATAGAGGTTCTTGCCGTCCGGCCACATGGCGTCGGGACCTACGCCCTCGCGCACGGCGCGGTCAAATTGCTTTAGCGTCCATTTACCTATGCCATGGTCCGGGTCCGGCGAAATATTGGGCATATGGAATACGCCGAACGCCGTTTGCTGGGCGCGACCGCCCCCCAGCAACGTGTCCTTATCCTGGGCCGGCGTCTGGTGACAAGTTGCACAGTTCGAAGCCAGGAACACATTGCGACCGGTTTCAAGGTTCGCGTCGCTCAGGTCGGGCAACGTAGAGGCCGGATTCATCATGGACCATGTCCATGGAGACGTAAGTACAACGAAACCGAG
>CAZONP010000122.1:0-7663 GCA_964581155.1 uncultured Candidimonas sp.
ACCGATTTGGGGCTCTTGTAGCCGGTGAGCATGCTGCGGCAATGCTTGATGACCTCGGCTTCGGTCAGGCTCTTGTTCCTGGTAATGACAAAGAGCTTCACGACTTCGCCGGAGTGCTCGTCTGGCACCCCTATGGCAGCCGCTTCGATGATATCGGGATGCTGAACAGCCACCGCCTCGACTTCGTTGGGGTAGACGTTGAAGCCTGACACCAGGATCATGTCTTTCTTGCGGTCGTGAATGTAGATGTAGCCCTGTTCGTCTACGTAGCCTATGTCGCCCGTGCGTAGGAAGCCATCGGGCTCAAACGCCGCCTTGGTTTCGTCGGGCCGGTTCCAATAGCCCGGTGATACTTGCGGGCCGCGCACGCATATTTCGCCGCTTTCGCCCTGGGGCAATTCCTGGCCGTCATCGTTGCGTATCGAGATCTCGGTCGATGACACCGGCAAGCCGATGGAGCCGGTGAATTCTTTCTTATCCAACGGGTTGATGGTGACGGCCGGCGACGTCTCGGTAAGCCCATACGCTTGCGCCAGGGGCTTGCCGGTGACCTTAAGCCAGCGTTGCGCCACAACGTCCTGGACCGCCATGCCGCCGCCCAGCGTCAGACGTAGCGCCGAAAAGTCCAGCTTGGCGAAGTCGGGATTATTCAGCAGCGCATTGAAAAGGGTATTCACGCCGGTCAGGGCGGTGAACTTGACCTGGCCCATGCTTTTGACGAAGGCCGGAATGTCGCGCGGATTCAGGATAAGCAGGTTCTGCGCGCCCAGCTTCATGAAGGTCAGGCAGTTCGCCGTAAGCGCAAAGATGTGGTACAGCGGCAAGGCGGTGACAATGCATTCCTTGCCCTCGGTGACATACGGTTTGACCCAAGCATATGCCTGGCATACGTTGGACACCAGATTGCCGTGGGTGAGCATGGCGCCCTTGGCGACACCGGTCGTGCCGCCGGTGTATTGCAGGCAGGCAAGGTCTTTGTGGCTCAGCGCGACCGGCGTATAGGTTTCTTTGGCGCCCTGCGCCAGGACGTGTTTGAATTGCTTGGCATTGGGCAGCGACCAGGCCGGCACCAATTTCTTCACGTGCCGCACGACCAAGTCGGTAATGGCTCCCTTGACGGTGCCCAGCATCCCGCCCACCGATGTTACGACGATGTTCTTGATGTCTGTCTTGGGCAAGGCCTTTTGCAGGGTGTGGGCGAAGTTCTCGGCAATGATGATGGTTTGCGTGCCCGAGTCCGACAACTGATGTTCCAGTTCGGTGGCCGTGTACAGCGGGTTGGTGTTGACGACAACGGCGCCCGCGCGCAGCGTGCCGAACAGGCACACGGGGTATTGCAAAAGATTGGGCATCATCAGCGCGACGCGGTCGCCTTTCTTGATGCCTATGGACTGCAGCCATGCTGCGAAGTGGCGTGCCTGCTTGTCCAACTCTGCATAGCTTATGTTGGCACTCATGCTGATATAGGCGATGTTCTGCGGATAACGCCGGCAGCTTTCCTCGAATATGCTGACCAACGAGTCGTAACCCGCCGCCTCGTCGGTGATGTCGGCCGGTATGCCCGGCGGATAATGATCAAGCCAAATGCGTTCCATAATGCCCACCCCTTGTTGTTCTATTTTTGCCCCAGCAAGGCCCGCTTCAGCGAGTTTTGCGCGGGTTTGTCTCCGAGCCAGACGCGCATCAGCGCGGCTGCAAAGCTTGGGTCTTTTACCTGGCCCAGTGCCTTGTCCTTGAATCTGACCGCCACGCCCGCAGCCGTAAAGTCCAGTTCGATGGTATCACCCTTAAGGCCTTGCCCCACTGACGTCATGATCGTCTTGAATTCTGCTGACGCGGTGCTGAGGGCCGCAAGTTCCTGCGGCGTGGTGTTGTCCGCCAGCCCGTCGTTCAAGGCATCCAGCAGCGTATCGCTGCCAATGTCGCGCAACAGGGTCAGCTGCAGTCGGCGCGGTTCGGTGCTGTTGATGATGGCGGCCGCGTCTTCCGTTTTTGCGGTCGTGTATAGCGCGGCCACATACACATCGAAGACGACGCGCTTGCGCAAGCCCGCACCGTTGAGCACCAGCGTCTGGGTCCCTTCGGATACATGATCGGCGACCGTTACGCCGGCTACGTCGGCGGCGGTTGCCGCCGGGGCCAGGCACATGCCGCCGGCAAGCAGCAGCATGCCGGCCAGCGTTGTGGCACGGGGGTATGGTTTCATTTTTTGTCTCCTGGTGTTTGATCCAGCTTTTTTTGTTTGTAGTGGTCTTTGTCGGCGATGTACACCATGCGCTCCACAACGGTGTAAACGGTGCCGGCCTTATCTTTCAATTCGATGGTGTAGCGGCGCGAGGTTTCGTGGTCCGCATCCAATTCGTTTTTGATCTCCTCCAGATCGGCCGGGTGCAGATGAATGTCGGCATACACGGTGCAATAGGCGGGTTTGCGGTAACGAATGGCCGCCGCCTTGTCCCAGATGATCACGTCGCGATGCAGTGTGGTCAGCAGCATGGCCACATGCACGCCGTCGGTCACCGCGAACAGCGAACCGCCGTAAAGCGACCCTACAAAATTGCGCGTGCGCCGCGTCAAGGCAAGACGTATCCGCACATGCAACAAATCGCGCGAGACGAATTCAACCCGGCCTCCGGTGCTTCGGAATGCCGGGTTGAGGTTGAAGCCGGTGCGCATGACATTGGCGCGCCACCGAAGCGGAAGCCGTTTAAGACTGGAAAGCTTCATGCGGCGCGCCTGGTTGCGTATGGGCTTAGAAGCGATGCGACAGCTGAACGCCGATCATGTTGGCATTCGACTTGTATTCGCCGCGAACTATGCCCTTTTCGCGCGCCGCTGTGTCGTTGTTGATGGAGGTGTTCTTCAGGAACAGGTGCGTGTAGCCCACGTCCACCGTGGTGCGATCGTTGTGGTTGTACTGCACACCGAAAGAAAGCCAGTAGCGGTCATTGTCGGGCAGCGACGTGGGGCGGTACTTACTGCTATCGACCGGCGACTGATCGTAGGCGACGCCGGTTTTCAGGGTCCATTGGTGGTTCAGCTTGTAGTTGGCACCCAGGGCCAGGCGCCACGTGTCGCGGAAGCGAAGGTCCAGGCCGTCGCTGGTGACTAGGGGATTTCCTGTATTCTTAATGTCCAGCGACTTGATGCTGCTCCAGCCTGTCCAGGAAATGTCACCTAGCAGTTGCCATTGGCTGTTCAGGTCGTGGACGACGCTGAATACCGCTGTATCGGGCAGTTCAACTGTGGTGCTGGCGTTGGCTTGTTGAGCGATGCCAGGAATGGCTGCCGGATTGGTCACGTTGTGGTTCCGGACTTTCGTCTTTCCGTCGGCGTCTATCTTCACCTTGGAACGATATGACAGCCCAAGCCGGGTTTCCGGCGTGACTTGGTAGGTCATGCCAAGATTCCAGCCCCATCCGTCGCCTTTCATGTTTACAGTGGCGTCCATATCGCCGAGGTAACCTGCAAGGGGATGGACAAGTGGTGCGGCCCGACTGAATTCTGCGTCCAGATGCATCCAATTCACGCCGGCACCAATCGACAGCTGATCGTTGACCTTATACGCAATCGAAGGATTGACGTTGATGCTTTCTATGCTGAATTTCTTGGAATGGTAGCGGCCAACCCAGTTGTCGTCGTCATACTCCGTCATCAGGCCGAACGGTGCGCCTATGCCAAGGCCAATGTACCAGCTGGGGTTGAGTTGCCACGAGATATAGGCATTGGGTACCACGCCCAGCGATCCGGCGTCACCGCCGTTCCCGCCTCGGCCGGCAGTGCCACCAAATCCTGTACTCCCTTCATTCTTGAACTTGAACGACGGTTTAATGGCCGACGCACCCGCCGACACATTAATGCCTTCAAGTTGGGTCATGCCGGCGGGGTTGAAGAAGATGGTGCTGGCATTGTCTGCAATGGCAGCCGAACCGGCGTAGGCATTACCCATGCCGCTGGCGTTTTGTTCAAGCAGCTGGAAACCCGCTGCATGCACGCTTGCCGTTCCCAGGCCCAGGACAAGGGCAGAAACGATGCGTAACGACGATACTGCTTTCATATGTCACCTCCGGTTGTATCAGATACGTGTCTGAAAATCGATTTTTTTATGGTCCTGCCAGGTCCTGCGTTGTAATCCTTATGTATTTGTAACTTTGCCGCTTTGCTGCGATTTATAGTGCAAAGGCCCTCCCGTGAATGGGGCGAATCCCGTGCCAAAAACAACACCCGCGTCGGCCAGTTCGGCATCGGCGACGATGCCCTTGTCCAACTGCTCTTGGGCCTTCGCGATTAATGGGGTGATAAGCCGGTTGGCCAGCCCGGCGGGAATGACGCCGCGCTCTTTCTTGACCGGTTTGTTTTCCTTCCATTGGTAAAAGCCCTGGCCGCTTTTACGTCCCAGCTCGTTGCGGGCCAGATGGGCTTCCAGGCAGGTGGGCATATTGGCCGCGCCGCTCAGAAAGCGCCCGGCGTCGCGTGCAATGTCCAGTCCAACGGTGTCTATCAATTCGATGGGGCCCATGGGCATGCCGAAGACCTCCATGGCCGCGTCCACCGTTTCAGGCGACATGCCTTCGTCGACGCAACGCATGGCCTCGAGCATGTAGGGCGCAAGCACGGCATTGACCAGGAAGCCGGGGCCGCTTTGGACAGGTAACGGCAGTTTGTCCAGCTGGGCGACGAAGGCCAGGGTGGCCGCCCTGACGTCCGGATCCAGCGTGTCGGTTTCCACGACTTCCACCAGGGGCATCTTGGCGACTGGATTGAAGAAATGGATGCCTACAAGACGTTGTGGCGCGCGCAGCCCCGTGCGCAGTTCTTCGATGGAAAGACTGGATGTGTTGGTGGCCAGAATGGCGCCGGGTTTCAGCAGTGGTTCGATCTGCGAATAAAGCCTGCGCTTGATGTCGGCATTCTCGGTAATGGCCTCGATCACGATATCGGCATGACGGATGCCGTCGCCCTGGGGATCTGGAATCAGGCGATCGGCGGCGGCACGCGCCTGTCGCGGGTCTTTCTTGCGGCGCGCGAACAGGGTCTGGGCACGTCCTTGCGCGACGGCAATGCGTTCGCGATCCTGGTCTTGCAACGTCACGGTCAAGCCTTTCAGCGCGCACCAGGCGGCAATGTCGCCACCCATCACGCCCGCGCCAACCACGTGCACATGCTTGGCTGCCGGCAAATGCCGGCCGGTCTTGCCGAAGGCCTTCAGGCGTTCCTGCAGCCGGAAGACGCGTAACAGGTTGCGCGCCGTGTCCGACCGGATCAGCAGGTCGACAAGTTCAGGTGCCTTCAAGGCGTTGCCATTATGTTTGGCCCAGATTTGCAGGATGGCGCGCGGTGCCAGGTAGTGGTGGTTGGGATCCCGTGCATTGAGCGTTTTGGTGGTCTGGCGCACAACCAGCGGACGAGCCAGTGGCCGGTTCAGCAAGCCGGGCATGCCGGTGGCCTTGCGGCGCGGCTTGCCGCTCAACACCATGGCCTTGGCCGCCTGGTCCATCAGGCGGGGCGCCACGATGCCATCTGCAATACCCAGCTTGACGGCTTTGCGGGCATCGGCAGGGCGCCCGCTCAGCATCATGTCCAAGGCCGCCGCAGGTCCTATAAGTGCAGGCAATCGCTGCATGCCGCCCCATCCAGGGAAGATGCCCAGCATGACTTCGGGCAAGGCTAGCGACGTTCCAGCCTGGTCGACCACCAGACGGTAGCGGCAGGCCAGCGCAAGTTCCAAGCCGCCGCCCAGGCAGTGGCCGCGTATCAGTGCCAGCGTCGGGTAGCCGACGGCGGCCAGGCGGTTGAATAGCGTCCAGCCGCGCGAAACCAGCTCAATGCCTTTCTCGGGCGTGTCCAGGCCGGCGAATTCGTCGATATCGGCGCCCGCGATGAAGCCGGCGTCTTTGGTGGAGTGGATGATGAGTCCGGCGGGCGTGTGTCGTTCAAAGTGATCGAGCGCCTGGCCGAATTCATTCATTACGTTGGCGGACAAGCGGTTGACCGGGCTGTCGACGCAATCGATGCCCAGCCATGCCACGTTGTCGGCGTCGACCCGGCAACTGAAGTTGCGCAGGCCCAGGGTGTCAAAAGAACTCGTCATGGTCAGGCCTTCTCGTTGCAGGTTTCGATCAGCATGGCGCCGCCTTGGCCACCGCCAATGCAAATGGTGGCAATGCCGCGCTTAAGGCCACGGGTACGTAGGGCATTGAGCAAGTGCAAGACGATGCGCGCACCGGAGGCGCCCACCGGGTGGCCCATTGCGATGGCGCCGCCGTCGACATTCAGGCGCTGCATGTCGAGCGTGCCCATGGCGGGACGCCCCAGGTTTTCCTGGCACCACGCCTCGTCTTCCCAGGCGGCGGCGCAACCCAGTACCTGGGCCGAAAAGGCTTCGTTGATTTCCCACAGGTCCAGATCGTTGATCCCCAACTGATGCCGATCCAGTATGGGCGTGGAGGCGAAGACGGGACCCAGCCCCATGACGGCCGGATCCAGCCCTGCCCACTGCGCATCGGCGATGCGGCCCAGCGGCGTAAGCTTGTATTGGTCGACGGCTTGCTGCGACGCCAGTAAAAGCAGCGCCGCCCCATCGGTGACTTGCGAGCTGTTACCGGCGGTGATGTTGCCCCAGGGTTTGTCGAAAACGGGCTTGAGCTTGGCCAGCCTGGCCTGTGTCGAGTCTTCGCGGATGCCATCGTCGCTTGGGTATAGCCGACCCTTCTTGTCGGTCAGGGGAACGATCTCGCTGAATGCGCCGGCGGCCTGTGCCGTCAATGCGCGCTGATGACTTTGCGCGGCATAGGCATCCAGCGTTTCACGGTTCAAGTTGAAGCGATGCGCCAGGTTTTCCGCTGTTTGCCCCATGGATAAGCCAATGACGGGATCGGTCAGGCCCTTAAGCAAGCCGATGACGGGCGCCAGGTACTTTGGGCGCAGGGTCTTCAATGTGGCCAGCTTCTGGCCCAGGCTGCGGCTTTTGCCCCACGCCGCCAGCCAGTGGACCATTTCGTCGGTGAAGAGAATGGGTGCACGGGAAAGCGCATCCACCCCCCCGGCCAACACCAGGTGGGAACGGCCGGTTTGTATGGACATGAGACCCGAGTCCAGCGCCTGCATGCCGGACGCGCAGTTGCGCATGACCGTCCAGCCCGGCACGTGGTTCCCGCAGCCCAGGCGCAAGGCAATCACGCGACCGATATTGGTTTCGTCGGGCGAAGGGGCCGCGCAGCCAATGATGACCTCGTCCAGATCGGTGGGGCGAAACGACTGGCGCAGCAACAGTTCACGACCCGTCTGCACGGCCAGGTCGGAAGCGGCAAATGGGCCGGGCGCATTACGCGCCTTGAGGAAGGGGCTGCGCGCCCCGTCAACGATATAAACAGGTTCAAAAGCCATCAGTCATGCATCCTTAAGCAACTTTACGTTCGGGCGAAGGCGTTGCAGCAGCCTTGCTTTGCAGATCAAAGGGGAAGTCGTCCACGGCAATAACGCGGTCGCGCAGAATATTGCGTTCGCGCACGGCTTCGTATTCCGCGTCCGTAATGCCGCCGGCCAGGTGGACCGCCTGGGCAATGTCGCGCACGTTGGCCATGGGGTTGTTGTCCAGCCGGCCGCTCTTTTCGACCTTGCGGATCTTGGCGTCGATGGCCTCGGTGGCCAGCGTGGCAAGAAA
>CAZONP010000123.1:0-7591 GCA_964581155.1 uncultured Candidimonas sp.
TTGGCCGCCGGACAGCCGCAACGGGTGACGCCTTCCGGACCCACCGAGACGCGCATTCTGGGGGAACGTTTCAACGCCATGCTGGATACGCTGGCCGAATCGAGCGCAGTGCAGCGCACGCTGCTTGCAGGGCTGCCACACGACCTCAAGGGACCGCTTTCCCGGATGTGGCTACGCATCGAGATGATCGACGACCAGAACTTCAAGGAAGGCATGCGCAAGGATGTTCAGGACATGCAACGCATGGTGAATCAGTTCATCGGCTTCGTGCGCGGATCCGACCCCGGCTCATATCAGTTTGCGCCCCTGGCGCTGAACACATGGCTGGAAGAATACGTATCCGCATGGGAAACCACCGGTTCCCCGGTTCACTGGGCGACCCGTAGCGTTACGGACATCGAGATTCAGGCCGATCGCGTCGCGCTCGGCCGCCTGCTGGACAACCTGGTCACCAACGCATTGAACCATGGCAAGCCGCCGGTGGACATTACGCTGGACGTTGATGCCGCCAATGCCATTATTACGGTGTCGGATCATGGGCCTGGCATCGAAGCCAGCCGCCGTACGGAAGCACTGCGGCCCTTTTCACGGCTTGACGACGCCCGCACGCTGACCGGTTCGGTAGGCCTTGGCCTGGCACTGGCCGAGACCATCGCCAAGGCGCACAATGGCCATCTGAGCTTGGACCAGGCGCCATCAGGCGGCTTGCTTGTCCGTATTGTGCTGCCGCTGCCCCGGCCCATCACTGCATAGAACTGCGGCCGCGATCATCCGCCATCGAATTCAGGAGGAGACGGGGGGATGGACAGGCCGAACATTCGCCAGTACACCCAAATATTGAATATCAACGCCACCGGCAAGGCCACGATGGTAGCCGCCAGAATCAGCCGTAAGGAATCCACCGAGGCGGCCGCATCCCAGATGGTGATGTCGTCGAGCACCAGATAGGGAAAGAAGCTGTAGCCCAGCCCCCCCAGGGTAAAGACAAATACGAGCAGCGTCATTGCGAAGGGCAAGGCAGTGGTTCGATAACTGCTATTGATCATGCGCTGCAGGCACATCTCGATCGAGACAAAGCATGCAAGCAGGCACGTCCATAACAGCACCACCGCTTGCCAGTGCGGCCCATCGCTCCATTTCAGAAATATCCCCGCATTGGCAAAAGCCAGGACGACGGATACGGCCACTGCTCCCGCTGCGGCCCAGCGCACGGCACGCCGGCCCCACATCACGGCACGCGCCCGAAGCTCGCCGGTCACCCGCATGATGAGCCATGAAGCGCCCAGCAGGCAGTAAGCTGCAACGGCGGTCAAGCCAAGAAACAGCGAGAACCACAAATATCCTTGCTCCGTCTGATAGCCGACGACAAGCTGCCCCAACAAAAGCCCATGGGCGAAAGCGGTTGTAAGCGATCCGAGCGCAAAGGCGAACAACCAGCGCGATTGCTGCTCGTGGGGCGCGCGCAAACGCAGTTCGAATGATGCCGAGCGCAGCAACACACCAAGCGCAAGCAGGCATAACGGCAAGTAGAGCTGGCCCATGACGCTACCCCATGCATGGGGAAAGGCGGTCACGAACAATCCCAGCCCCAGAAATAGCCAGAACTCGTTGGCGTCACGCCAGGGACTGAGCAAAGACAGCATGCGCGGGCGCAGTTCGGCCGGTGCGAATAACGCCAGGCAGCCCACGCCGATATCGAAGCCATCGAGCACCGTGCCAGCCACGATAATGGCAAACAACACCACCATGAAGACCAGCGGCATCCAGAACACCGGATCGTGCATCTCCAGGCCTACCGCCATAGCAAGCGAAGCGATCATGCGCGCCCCCTGCGCCTGGCGATTGGAACCACGCCATAGCGCCCAATATGGCGCAGCAGTTGGAAAAAACCCACCAGCAGCACACTGTAAAACACCAGATAGACGAGATAGCCTCCCAGCAAGACGTTGAACGACGTGCTGCCGGCTACTTCGCTGAGCGTGATGACGCCGGTGACCGCATACGGAAATGAGCCCGCCATGAGGTACGCCAGCCCGGCCAGCAACATGGCCCAGCCCGAAAACGTCATAACGACTAGCCAATGGCGCCACCGCGACGAGAAGGCACCCGCATCGAAGTGCAAGCGGCGCGCACGCCACAGGGTTGCGCCTGTGGTAACCGCCATGAAGAGGCCCACCAGGACCGCAATGCGAAACGACCAGAAGGTCAGCGCCACCGGCGGCGCCATTCCCGAAAACTGATCCAGGCCGCGGACGTAGTCCTTGGTGTCCCGGCCCAACCAACGGGTGCCGGCATCCTGCCATACCCAGGCGGCACGGTTAAGCCCCGCCTGGGTGTCGGGCCAGGCGAACAACACCAGGTCGCCTGTGGAACCGCTATGCCATTGCGCCGCCACGGCCGCCGCTTTTGCCGGCTGCTGCGTAGCGGTCATTACACCGGTCCCGGCCGTTACCACGAGTTGCAAGGCCAGCGCTGCGGCGGCAATGTATACGGCCGTCTTGAAGACCAGCCGGCCGCTGTCGTCCACCGGCCGGCCAAGACTTTGTGCGGCCACGACCCCCATCATCAGGAATGCCACTGTCAGAGCGCTGGACAGGACAAAAAGGCCGGCATACCAAGGCATTGCCGGATTGAACACGATTTGCCACCAGTCGAGCACATAATACTGAGTGCCCGTCCAGAAGGCGCCTGCCGGCGCGTGCATCCATGACAGCAATACCAGAAGCCAGAAGGACGTAACCAGCACGCCGAGCGCAACCATGAAGACCAGCACGGTGTGAACCTTGTCGGACACATAACGCTGTCCGAACAGCATGGCTCCGAGGAAGCACGATTTGAAGATGAATGTCGAGAGCAAGGCGGCGGCCAGCAATGGACCGGCGACATCGCCAATCTTGTCCATTAGCGCCGGCCACAAGCTGCCAAACTGGATTAGAACAGGGAGGCTTGCCGCGAAGCTCAAAATAAAAGCCAGCGCAAAAACCCGCACCCAGAATCTGTAGGCTGCCGTCCAGGGGGCCGCACCGGGGCCAAGCGACCGGACTTTGAAGTAAAGCAATGCCCACGCCAATCCAAGCTCTATGACCAGGAACATCAACATGAAGCCCAGGCTGGAGTAGAACTGTAATTGCGATAACCACAATGTCGAGTACGTCATAATGGTCGCTAGTTTAGAGCCAGTTGACGTTTTCCGCCCACCATAGCCGGGCAAAGACCTGTGAACGTGGCAAAATGCTTACTTCTCCCGCCACTCGTTGCCTATCCAGTATGACTTCTGTACCGAACACCGCTCCCACTTCGAATTTCCTGCGCACGATTATCGACAACGATCTTGCGCAAGGCCGCTACGCGGACAAAAGGTGGGCGGGCAAGCCAGGCCCGGCGGCTGTGCAGCAGGCAGGTCAAGTCGACACCGCCCGCATACGCACCCGCTTTCCGCCCGAGCCCAATGGCTATCTGCACATCGGCCACGCGAAAAGCATTTGCCTGAACTTTGGATTGGCACGCGACTATCTCGGTGCATGCCACTTGCGATTTGACGATACGAATCCTGAAAAAGAGGAAGACGAATACGTCAAGGCCATCATCGACATGGTCAAGTGGCTGGGCTTCGACTGGAACTTCGGTGACGAATCCAATTGCTATTTCGCCAGCGACTACTTCGCCTACATGTATCAGTTCGCCCAGGCCCTGGTCCGGGCGGGTTACGCCTACGTCGACGAACAGACGGCGGACCAAATGCGCGCCACGCGCGGCACACTGACGGAAAAAGGCAGCAATTCCCCATGGCGTGACCGTCCCGCTGACGAGTCGCTGGCACTGCTCGAGGAAATGCGCGCGGGCAAACACCCGGATGGCAGCCTGGCGCTACGCGCAAAAATAGACATGGGATCGCCCAACATCAATATGCGCGACCCGGTGCTTTACCGCATACGACACGTGGCTCACCACCGCACCGGCAACGACTGGTGCATTTACCCCATGTATTCGTGGGCGCACCCGGTGGAAGACGCCCTCGAAGGCATCACCCACAGTATCTGCACGCTGGAATTCGAAGACCAGCGGCCGTTCTACGATTGGATCCTCAACCACCTGGCCGACCTTGGGCAACTGTCACACCCGTTGCCCCGCCAATACGAATTCGCTCGGCTTAATCTTAGCTATGTCGTCACCAGCAAGCGCAAGCTGTTGCAATTGGTGCGTGAAGGCCGCGTCAACGGTTGGGACGACCCGCGCATGCCGACACTTGCAGGCCTGCGCCGCCGTGGCTATACGCCCGAAGCCATCCGGCTCTTTTGCGAACGCTTGGGCGTATCGAAAGCCGATTCGCGTATTGACTACAGTATTCTCGAGCAGGCCTTGCGCGACGATCTCGACCCCAAGGCCATCCGCGCCGTTGCAGTGCTGGACCCGGTCAAACTTGTGTTGACGAACTTTCCCAAAGACCACGTGGAACTGTGCCACGCTCCGCGCAACCCCCACGACCCGTCGGCCGGCATGCGCGAATTCCCGATCTCGCGCGAGCTCTGGATAGAGCGGGACGACTTTCGTGAAGAGGCGCCCAAAAAGTATTTCCGCCTGTTCCCCGGCAACACCGTGCGTCTGAAGTACGGGTATGTCGTCAAGTGTAGCGGCTGCGTCAAGGACGCCTCGGGACAAATAACCGAAGTCCACGCGGAATACCTGCCAGACACCAAAAGCGGCACCCCGGGCTCGGACTCGGTTAAGGTCAAGGGCAACATCACGTGGGTCAGCGCGGCCCATGCCATCCCCGCCGAGGTGCGCCTATATGACCGTTTGTTCTCCGACCCCCATCCCGATGCCGGCGACAAAGACTTCCTGGCGGCGCTGAATCCGGACTCCTGCCAAGTGGTGCAAGCCTGGCTCGAACCCGGCACACAGGCAATACCGGAAACCACATGGCAATTCGAGCGCCTGGGCTATTTTGTCGCTGACCGCGAAGAATCCACCGCGCAGAAGCCGGTGATCAACCGTGCGATTACACTGCGCGACTCCTGGACCCAGCCAAAATGAGCTCCTCCCCTTCCCGCCATAAGGGCATCGCCGCCCTGGACTTCAAAAGCGCCACGCTTTACGCGGTGCGCGTGGTCCTGCACAGCAACGACATCCGCGAAATCATTGCCGGGCTGGATCAACGCATGGCCGATGCCGGCACGTTCTTCGAGAACGAACCCGTCGTCATCGACAGCACGCAGTTGGCCGACTCCATCGATTGGGATGCGTTAATCCGCGCCTTACGGTCGCACAGCCTTCATCCCGTCGGGGTGGTCGGCGAGGGACCTAATGTATCGGCCGCCAATGCCTGCGGTCTGCCCACGGTGGACCTGGCTAACCCAATACAGCGCCCCGCCAGCACACCGGCGCCGGAAGCCGACGTCCCAGTGGTGGCGGCGCCATCAAGTTCCACGGCCATTCCCACTGCAGCGCCGGCCACCGAAAGCCCCAGCGTGCCCCAGATTGCACCGGCTGCCATGGTCATCAACCGTCCCCTGCGGTCAGGCATGCGGATTTACGCGCGCAACACGGACTTGATCGTCATCGGTGTGGTCAGCCAGGGAGCCGAGGTGATCGCCGACGGCAACATCCACGTGTACGGGCCGTTGCGCGGCAAAGCCATGGCCGGTGCCCGAGGCGACACCTCGGCCCGAATATTCACCACCCAGCTCGATCCGGAACTGCTGGCCATTGCGGGCGTATACCGGGTTGTGGAAACACGCCTGGATGCCACCCTATTGAACCAGCCCACAATTGTGCAGCTGGCAGGCGATGCATTGACCATTACCGCTCTGGGCAAATGAAAGTAGATATTTTTTGTTGCCAAGCAGGTTTCAAATAAGCGCAAGATCGGGCAATGTTGCTGCGGTTTTGCTATACGATAACGTGATTTACAAAAACCTAAAGGAATTTAACCGTCATGGCTCGAATTGTTGTGGTGACTTCCGGTAAAGGTGGAGTGGGCAAAACAACCACCAGTGCCAGCTTTTCTTCCGGATTGGCAATGCGGGGCCATAAGACGGCCGTCATAGATTTCGACGTCGGCCTGCGTAATCTTGATCTCATCATGGGCTGCGAGCGCCGCGTGGTCTACGACTTCGTCAACGTGATCCAGGGCGAAGCAACGCTGAATCAGGCACTGATCCGGGACAAGCAGCTCGAGAACCTGTTCATTCTGCCCGCGTCGCAAACGCGCGACAAAGACGCCCTTACCAGGGAAGGCGTCGAAAAGGCGTTGAAAGACCTTGCCGACATGGGCTTCGAATACATTGTTTGCGATTCCCCGGCCGGTATCGAAACCGGTGCGCTGATGGCATCGTACTTTGCCGATGACGCGCTGGTCGTGACCAACCCCGAAGTATCTTCAGTACGCGACTCGGACCGTATCCTGGGCATTCTGTCGGCCAAGTCGCGGCGCGCCGAGCGTGGCGAAGACCCCATCAAGGAATTCCTGCTGCTTACGCGCTACAACCCCAAACGCGTCGCCGAAGGCGAAATGCTGTCGTTGAAAGATATCGAGGACATTCTGCGCATCAAGCTGCTCGGAGTGGTTCCCGAGTCGGAGTCTGTGTTGCAGGCATCGAATCAGGGCGTTCCCGCCATACACATCCGCGACAGCGACGTCTCCATCGCATACCAGGACATCGTCGCCCGCTACTTGGGCGAAGACAAACCCTTGCGTTTCGTCGATTACGAAAAACCCGGCCTGTTCAAGCGCCTCTTCGGAGGGAAGTGATATGTCCTTCCTGTCTTTCCTGCTCGGTAATAAAAAGACGTCCGCCAGCGTCGCCAAAGACCGTCTGCAACTCATACTCATCAACGAACGTGGCGACGGCATTACGCCGGACTACTTGCCGCGCTTGCAAAAAGAGCTTGTAGAAGTCATTTCCCGCTATGTGAAAATTAATCCGGACGATATCAAGGTGAATCTCGACCGTCAGGATTCACTGGAAATTCTCGAGGTCAAAATCGAGATGCCCCAGGTGGAAACACGGTAGACGTTAAAAAGCCCCTGCAGTATTCATACTTGCAGGGGCTCGGCAATGCTACCTGCGCTTAGCGCCTCTTGCCGATCTGGTCGCCGATGACGCCACCTATTGCCGCGCCGCCAACCGTTCCCAGGACGCCGCCGTCCGTTACTACAGCACCGGCCACGCCGCCTAGACCAGCGCCCGTTACCGTGCCCTTCTGACGGCTGCTCATGTTGTCCCACGAGGAACAACCGGCCATCGCCAACGCAAGCATGCTTACAGCACCGAATTTAGCAAAGGTAGTTACTTTCATTGTTATCTCCAACAGTAAAGCTATGAATTACAGTAGCCCATTATGCAACGCCACGGACTACTGCCTCGTACCCAGTTGTGAGATGAAGAAACAGTTGTATCCCCGGGGCGTCAGCCCGCTTTTATCAGGGCGAGCACTTCCTTGAATTGCGGGTGCGCGGGGCCTTCCAGCCATTCGAACATAGCCATCTCGGCAGTGATCTGCTCAAGCCCATGATGCCTCCAGCGCTCGCAGGCGGCGGCATGATCGGCCGCCCTGCGCGATCCGATGCAGTCGGTCACCAGTATGGGCT
>CAZONP010000124.1:0-7512 GCA_964581155.1 uncultured Candidimonas sp.
TAGTGTCGGGATCAACCGTCACGGGCCACGAAACCTACGGCGTCAACCTGGAGTCTGCGCTAGTGGATACCGATGGCAGCGAGAGCCTGTCCGCCATAACGGTTAGCGGTCTGCCGGTCGGAGCGTCTTTCAATATCGGCACAAATGGCGTTGAACCCGGTACATGGACATTCTCGCCCGGAACAGATCTGACCGGCCTGCAACTGACGGTGCCGCTGGGAACGGGAGAGCTTACCCTTACCGCCAGCGTGACCTCAACGGAACAGCTGGGCGGCAGCGAAACCACAGCGGTGGATGCGACGATCCAGCAATATGGCGTTACAGTAGGAACGACCGGTTCCGAAACCATAGCGGGCGATCCGGCTAATAACGTGCTGATTGGTGATCCTGGCGGCTTGAAGTCCAATATTGAACAGGGCACGAATTACAACATTGCGCTGCTCGTCGATGTGTCACTTAGCATGAACGATAATTCGGGCGAGAAGGTCAACGGCAAGAACATCTCGCGCCTGGATCTGGCTAAGTCGGCATTGAAGAACCTTGCCGCACAGTTGGCTGGCCATGATGGTGATATAAACGTTGCCCTAATCAGCTTCAGCGCTGGATCCAAAGAGATCATTACGGTCAAGCTCAATGCCAATGATCCGGACGAGATCAACTTGGCAAAACTGCAGACCGAGATCGGTAAATTGAAGGCGGACACTTATACCAATTACGAAGCGGCATTCGATCAAGCCAATCAATGGTTTGCGAAGCAAAATGCTGGTGATCATACGAACTTGACATTCTTCGTGACGGATGGGAATCCGACTACGTATACCGGTGGAAGCCGCGACACAAAGACAGACTACAACGATATGGACAAGGCGCTGGACGATTACAGAGCGCTATCGGCTATTAGTTCTGTCCACGCTATCGGAATTGGAAGTGGGGTTACGGAAAGCTACCTGAAGTTCTTTGATAATACGACAGCCAGCGGAACGCTTGGTACTTCAACTATCAGGGTCGGCGGTAAAGACCTTAAAGGCCCTGTTGGCGATGTACAAATCGTCGACGATGCAGCTGGCTTGAAGGCTGCGCTGGAAAGTGGCTCCGGCACCCCTGAACCGGCGGCTGTCGGCAACGATGTCATGAGTGGTGGAGAAGGAAATGACATCTTGTTTGGTGACGTGATCAATACCGCAGGCTTACAGTGGGGCACACCTGGTCATCCCGAACGGCCTACTGACCTTGCCAATATGAAGGGGCTGGATGCACTGAAGCTATTCCTGGCTAACGGCGGCGACAATCCGACCGACGCTGAAATTTTCCAGTACATAAAGGACAATCATGCGTTGTTCGATGTGGCGGGCGATACTCGCGGCGGCGGCGATACCTTGACTGGCGGTGCTGGCCATGACATTCTTTTTGGCCAAGGCGGCGAGGACGATCTTTTCGGCGGCGAAGGCAGCGACATTCTTTACGGTGGTGCTGACAAGGATACTTTGGTCGGCGGCGAAGGAGATGACACCCTCATCGGCGGCGCCGGTGACGATATCTTCCTCTGGCAGGCCGGCGACCAAGGCAGCGCCACGTTACCCGCAAAAGACGTCGTCATGGACTTCGGCGACGGAAATGACAAGCTGGATCTGTCCGCACTTCTGGTGGGCGAAGAAGCCGAAGGCGCTGATTTGTCGAAGTTCCTGCAGTTGATACAGGTAGGCGACGACACCGTCATCAATATCAATACGGCCGGTAATTTAGGCGCGGTTGACAGTGCCGGTGCGGCTACCAACTTCAACCAGCAAATCACATTGAAAAATGTTGATTTGGGTGCGCTGGCCGGAAGCGGTAGCCAGAATGACATGATCAAGTCAATGATCGATTCCGGTAAGCTGAACGTCGACCAGTAGTAAGTATCCACCCCCGGCCCGGTATGCTGTCTTAAGGCATACCGGGTTTTTTTAAACGGTATCGGCTATTTGCCTTTACCGTTTAGTTTCGTTACAACACAGGCCATGCGCGCCGTCAATTACATTCTCCAACTACGCCTTGGCTTTATGCTGTTAGCCGCCGGCATGGCATTGGCGATTGCGTTACTTACGACCGCAACGGCATTACAGTTCGACGAATCCCGCATTCAGCAATTCGTCCAGTCGAAATACGGCCAGCGTGGGGCGCAGGCCGTATCGCGCTGGCTAACCATGATGTCGCAACAACGCTCGGCCCCCGAATCGCAACAACTCCGGGCGGTCAATAATTTCTGGAATTCCACCGTACGTGGCGGCGAGGACAGGGACGTATGGAAGCAGGCCGATTACTGGGCGACGCCGCTTGAAACCCTAGGCAGGCAAGCCGGCGACTGTGAAGACTATGTCATTGGCAAGTACTTTTCCCTTATTCATATGGGCGTACCCGTTGAAAAGCTGCGGCTCATTTACGTCAAGGCTCGCATCGGCGGCCGGGGCAGTTCGCAAAGCATTGCGCACATGGTGCTGGGTTACTACGCAACCCCGGATGCCGATCCGCTGGTGCTCGACAGCTTGGTGGGTTCCATGTCCCCTGCCAGTCAACGTCAAGACCTTACGCCGGTATTCAGTTTCAACGGACATGGCATTTACGTGGCCGGCGCGGCAGCCACGTCGCCGGACCGCATCGGCCACTGGCGCAGCTTGTTGGCCAAAATGCAGAAAGAAGGCTTTCAGCCATAACTTTATTTAAATAGTCCCGATATAGGCGTCGAACAACATGTCTTTACTTAAACAGCTTTTGCTCAGCGTCACGGTGGCAATTGCTTTCATTCTGGTGGGCACGCTGGTGTTCAGCATAGGTGGCGCACGGCAGTACCTGAATATGCAGCTGCAGGCGCAAAGCGAGAATGCGGCGACGTCGCTTGCCCTTTCCTTGTCGCAACCATCGAACCAGGACCCGGTAACCCGAGAGCTATTGATCGCCGCCTTGTACGACAGCGGTCAATTTCGCGACGTACGGCTGACCGCGTCCGATGGCCGGCTGCTGGTTGCGCGCAGTGTACCGCCGGTGGCGGGCGCAGGCGTGGCGCCAGGCTGGTTCGGCGAAATGTTGCCATTGATCACCCCGGTTGCGACACGCCAGGTATCGAACGGATGGCGACAGGTCGGAGAACTTTCCGTTACTTCAGACGACCTATCCGCACGGGATTCCCTATGGCGTAGCAGCACCCGGGTGCTGTATTGGGTTGTAGGTGCCGGATTGCTTTGGGCCTTGTTTGCCATTCTGCTGATTCGTTGGTTCAAGCGGGCACTGAAAAGCCAGATTACCGAGCAGGTGCAGGCCATCGTTGAAGGCGGTCAGCCCCAGAGGGTATTGGAAGGTGGGCGTGTACCAGAGCTGGCGCAGGCGTCGCGCATGATTCGCGAGGTGCGCGAGCGGGTGCATGCAACGGCTCAGGAGCAAACCGCGCACATAGAATCGCTTCGGCTGGAACTGAATCAGGATCCGGTAAGTGGCTTGGCCAACCGCAAGTACCTGCTCAACGAGTTGCGCCGTATATTACAGCCGGGCACTGGCTCAACTGCGTTGGGTGGGCACGTCATGCTTTTTCGCCAGCGCGACCTCACCGCCTTGAACGTTGCCATGGCGCATGATCAAGCCGACCAATGGCTGCGCTCCGTTGGCCAGGCGCTCTTGCGCGTCACCGAGGCGTTTTCCCACATGCACCTTCAGGCGGGCCGCCTTAACGGATCCGACTTTGTCATCCTGATGCCGGAATCGAACGGTGTTGATGCAAGCCGCATGGTCCAGCAGGTACGTCGGGTGTTGGACGCAAAGCGTGTTCGCCTGGCCGATGGGCGATTATGCCGTTGGAGTCTGGCCCTGACCGACTTTACACAAGATTGCGATGTCAGTGCCATCCTATCCCGGCTCGACCATGGCTTGATGCGGGCAGAAAGCGCTGGTCATGACGAAGTGGAATACGTTTCGTATGCCGATGGCGGATTCGGCAAACGTCCCCGAGGTCAGGGCGAGGCGGATTGGCGCAATTTGTTAACCGACGCCTTGTCGCAAGGCAAGCTTGAGCTTTCGCTACGGCGTCTTGCATACGAGAATGATGATGTGCTGATCCGTCACGAGGCCTCGCTGGAATTGCGCGATGGTGACGATTTATTGTCGGCCACCTTGTTCATGCCGCCGGCGGTAAGGCTGGGCCTGTCTGCGGATTGCGACTTGCGGGCAATCGAACTGGGGCTCGAGTGGCTTGAATCGCACAGCGGAGAGCTGGTTCTGAAAATTTCGCTGCAGTCATTGCTGCTGCCGCATTTTTTTCCCGAAATGAAGCGGCGTCTAAGCGGCTTGCATGCGCAGCCGGAACAAATCGGGCGCTTGGTGCTGGAGATAGATGCACACGGATTGGTGGCTTATGGCGTTGACGTTCGCCGGTTCTGCTTTGAAGTCAACGCCACAGGCGCGCGTACCGCTTTGCGCCGCCTGTCGGACAGGCTGGATGCCTTAATGCACCTTCACGAGGTTCAGTTTGCTTACGTGAAATTAAGCGGCGACCTGGTGGCGGGCTTGCGGGCCAGCCCCGGAGCGCAGCGTCTGGCAATAGCCGTTGCCGATACCGCTACGGGCTTGGGCGTAAAAGTATATGCAGACGACGCTCCGGACGTCGAAACCCGGTCACTGTTGCGCCAATGCGGCATACATAGTGCCTTGGCTGTGCCGTCTGCAACGAAAGGCGCCAATAAACAAGGTATAAGCAGTTAAATTGCTAGGGCCACTTGCAATGCAACACTAAAACCGCTACTATACAAAACTTGCCTGTAGTAGACGCCAAAGCTGCTTTACACGGGCAATACGAGTTTTTTAGCAGATTTCAACCCAGGGTTGGTGCAGTTGCCAGCCTGACGGGACCAAAACTGGTTGCGGGGCCTTGTTAATTGGTAACAGGGCAGTGCGGCTAAGTTGGCACAGGAAAAATCATGATCCAAATGCAGACCACGCTGGACGTGGCCGATAACACAGGTGCACGCAGAATTATGTGCATCAAAGTGCTAGGCGGCTCGAAGCGCCGTTACGCGGCCATCGGTGACATTATTAAAGTTAGTGTCAAAGATGCGGCCCCACGCGGTCGCGTCAAAAAAGGCGAAATTTATAACGCAGTAGTGGTTCGTACCGCTAAGGGCGTTCGCCGCAAAGACGGCTCGTTGATCAAATTCGGCGGCAACGCTGCCGTCTTGCTCAACGCGAAACTGGAACCCATCGGCACCCGCATCTTCGGACCTGTTACGCGCGAGTTGCGTACAGAAAAGTTCATGAAGATCGTGTCGTTGGCTCCAGAAGTGCTGTAAGGAGCGAACCATGGAAAAAATCCGTAAAGGCGACGAAGTCATCATTTTGACTGGTCGCGACAAAAAACGTCGTGGCACCGTATTGCAACGTGTTGACGCCGACCATGTCCTGGTCGAAGGCATTAATGTCGTCAAGAAGCACGTGAAGGCCAATCCCATGGCCGGCTCGCAAGGTGGCATTATCGACAAGACCATGCCCATCCACATTTCTAATGTGGCGCTTTTCAATCCCGAATCCGGCAAAGCCGATCGTGTAGGGATCAAAGAAGTCGATGGCAGCAAGGTCCGTGTATTCCGTTCCAGCGGCGCTGTCGTTGGCGCCAAGGCTTAAGGGGCGAAGAACATGGCTCGTTTACAAGAGTTTTACCGCAGCAAGGTCGTTGCCGACCTGCAAGCGAAGTTTGGCTACGAAAGCATCATGCAAGTGCCGCGTATCACCAAGATCACCCTGAACATGGGTGTGTCTGAAGCGGTATCCGACAAGAAAGTCATCGAGCATGCTGTTTCCGACATGACCAAGATTGCCGGTCAGAAGCCTGTCGTCACCAAGACGAAAAAGGCCATCGCGGGTTTCAAGATCCGTGAAGACTATCCCATCGGCTGCATGGTCACGTTGCGTGGCCGCCGCATGTACGAATTCCTGGACCGCCTGGTCGCCGTGGCTCTGCCGCGCGTTCGCGACTTCCGCGGAATTTCGGGTCGTGCCTTCGATGGTCGCGGCAACTACAACGTCGGGGTTAAAGAGCAGCTTATTTTCCCTGAAATCGAATACGACAAAATCGACGCCGTACGTGGAATGAACATCAGCATTATCACTACAGCCAAGACGGACGACGAAGCCAAGGCATTGCTTACCGCCTTCAGCTTCCCGTTTCGCAATTAAGGGGCGATGACGTGGCAAAACTTTCACTCATTAATCGCGATATCAAACGCGCCAAGCTGGCAGAAAAATTCGCACCCAAACGTGCTGCACTGAAGGCAATCATCGACGATCAGTCCAAGACTGACGAAGAGCGCTACCAGGCCCGTTTGCAACTGCAACAACTGCCCCGCAATTCGAACCCCACCCGCCAACGCAATCGTTGCATTGTCACGGGCCGTTCGCGTGGCGTCTATAGCAAGTTCGGTCTTACTCGTCACAAATTGCGTGAAATGACGCTGCGTGGCGAAGTGCCGGGCATGACCAAAGCCAGCTGGTAGGAGAAATACACATGAGCATGAGCGATCCCATCGCCGACATGTTGACCCGGGTGCGTAATGCACAGCAAGTCAACAAGACGTCGGTCAGCATGCCCTCCTCGAAGCTGAAAGTGGCAATTGCCGCTGTGCTGAAAGACGAAGGCTATATCGACAACTTCCAGATTTCCGACGACAAGGTCAAGCCTGTCCTGGAAATCACACTGAAATACTACGCTGGCCGTCCGGTCATCGAGCGTATTGACCGTGTTTCACGTCCTGGGCTGCGCATTTACAAGGGCAGCAAATCCATTCCTCCCGTGATGAATGGCCTGGGCGTCGCAATCGTGTCGACTCCGCGCGGTGTAATGACCGATCGCAAAGCTCGCGCCAATGGCGTGGGCGGCGAAGTGCTGTGCTACGTGGCATAAGGAGAATCACATGTCACGTATCGCTAAGTACCCGGTCCCCGTACCCCAAGGCGTAGAAGCTACCATCAGCGCCGGCCAGATCGTCGTCAAGGGCCCCCTGGGTTCATTGACGCAAACCCTGACGGGCGACGTGCTCGTTCATCAGGAAGACGGCCAACTGACTTTCGCCACCGCCAACGATTCCCGCCAGGCTAAAGCCATGTCGGGCACGTTGCGCGCATTGGTTGCCAACATGGTAACCGGCGTAAGCAAGGGCTTCGAACGCAAACTCAACCTGGTCGGTGTGGGCTTTCGCGCACAAGTCCAGGGCGACGCGCTGAAATTGCAACTTGGTTATTCCCACGACATCCTGCATGCAATGCCCGAGGGCATCAAGATTGAATGCCCCACCCAGACAGAAATCATCGTCCGGGGCTCCAATAAGCAGGTAGTTGGTCAGGTGGCTGCGGAAATTCGTGCCTATCGTGAACCCGAGCCTTATAAAGGCAAGGGCGTACGTTATGCCGATGAACGCGTCATCATCAAAGAAACCAAGAAGAAATAAGCGCGCAGGCAAGGACGAATTATGGACAAGAAAATCTCCCGTTTGCGTCGTG
>CAZONP010000125.1:0-1478 GCA_964581155.1 uncultured Candidimonas sp.
CGATCAAACTGAATACGAATCCCACAATCGGAACGACGCCGGCGGCCGGCAATAGACGGCGACCCGAAACACCAGTGCCACGACAAATCTCATTAATGGTTAGCGCGGCCAGGACGCTGAAGCCGGCCAGCGAAGGCAGTACATAGGTCCACAAAATATTGGCGGAAAAAGTGAAGAACAGCGGAGTGACCAGCGCGCTTGCCACCCAGAAGCTGAACATTGGCTTGCCGCCGACGGCCTTCAATGCGCAGCGCAGGCGGGCGCTACGTAATGCGCCCGCCATCACCGCCAGGATCAGTACGCCCCAAGGGAATGAAGCTTGCAGCCAATAGAGCCATATCGTGCCATACACCCGATTGTGAGCCCATCCGTATAGGTCGCCGGCCCAGCCCGGATCCAGGAAGCGGCGGAAATGCTCGCCTACGATGAAGTAGTCAAGAAATCCGGGGGTCTTGACTTCGGCAAGGATGTACCAGGGCAGGGTTAGTGCCGCAACCAGCGCCATACCTTTGAACAGTGGAAGCGATTTTGTAAGCCCGGTCGTCCTGCGGTTGAATAGGTACCACACCCCCACTGGCCCACAGCTCAATACGGCGGCGAGCGGCCCTTTAGCCAAAAGGCCAATGCTCAGGCCCAGAAAAAAACCGTATCGCCACCAACCGGAGTCGCGCTCACGCACCGACACAGCGAATGAGATCATCGATAGGGTGGTGCCGAGCGCCAGGAACGGGTCGGTCACCACTGCGGCTGAACTGACATAGACCAGTGCGCAAGTGCTGTAAACCAACGCAGCCCAAAGCGCAACGTGTGCACCCTCCAGGCGTCGCAGCCCGCTGAAAACTATGCCTATCGATAAGATCAGGCAGAGCAACGAGGGGAAACGCGCGGCAAACTCGGTGAAGCCGAAGGCCTTCATTGACAAGGCTTGCGACCAGAATGAAAGCGGCGGCTTGCCCCAAAATGGAACCCCAGGGCTGTACCAAGGGGTTACCCAGTCGCCGGATTCCACCATGACGCGTGCAATATATGCATAGCGCGGTTCGCTGGTATCGTAAAAGGGGATGATGGCCATGGAAATCAGCAGCAGCACGAGGACCCCCGTGAGCATGGCCGAGATGCTCTTAGTATTATTTTGCATGCAGCTTTCCCCCGAGCGGTTTTCCGAATTGGCCGCTTTTCCGTTATTGGACAGAATAGACACCAAAGGTCACATTAGGTGACAATTGGTGTCTTGGGGCGCGATATTACCCTATTGCATGGGGGATGCAATAGCCGCAAGGGTAGTGTAGTTATTCTGAGACGGTTTTCAGCGCCGCGTGGTATCGCTCCACATAGCTGGAAAAGCTTTCAGAGGTGTCTGCCTCGAGGCGCGCCTGTGCGGCTATAGATTCGCGCGCCATGTCCCGGTATTGCTGCTGCGCGTCGGGGGCCAATCCCTGGGCCCGCAACGTGTCGCGGTGTTCCATGCTTTGCTTCAG
>CAZONP010000125.1:1578-7442 GCA_964581155.1 uncultured Candidimonas sp.
GGGCGATTCCGGGTCGATGTCCAGGCAACGCACTTCGATGTATTGGACCCCGCGCTCGGAAAGTGCGGTGGCGGGCCGCTCGCCGCGACCCGTCGTGCGTTTGGGTCGTATGTTGGAATAGAATTCGTTCTCGATTTGCAGGATATTGGTGTTCAGCTGTATCCACTCCCCATTGCGATGCGTGCCTTTCGCCACATAGTCGGGCCATGGCGTCGTGACGGCAGCGTACATTCTGCTCAGGAAGGTATCCAGATCGTTATAACAAAGCTGCAGGTCGGATTGGGCCTTGCTCTGGTAACCCAGATCGCTCATGCGCAGGCTGGTCGCGAACGGCAGGTACAGTGTGTCGGCATCGAACGTTTCCAGCGGCGCTGCCATGCCGTGAAGAAAGCTCTTGGATACGGCCGGCGATGCGCCGAACAAATACATTAGCAACCATGAATAGCGCGAGAAATTCCGGATCAGCGCCAGGTACCCTTTTGAGCGCTGGTCGGCCGCCGACGTGCCGCTGATGCCGACGATATCCCACACTTCGTCGGGCAGCGAAAAGTTGTAATGTACGCCTGCGATGCATTGCATGGATTTGCCGTAGCGCTCGGCCAGGCCGCGACGGTAAACGTGCTTGAGCATTCCGGTATTGGATGTGCCGTACCAGGCGATGGGGATGTCGGCGTCGTCGGGCAGCAGGGCGGGCATGGATTGATTCCAGATCAATTCATCCGTCATTTGTTGCGCCACGAAGCGGTGCGTGTCTTCCAGTTCGGTCAGCAAACTTGCTGTGGACGCATGCGTCCCGGTGATCAACTCCAGTAGCGCTTCGGAATAATCGGTCGTGATGCGGGGGTGCGTAAGCGCCGATCCAAGAACGGGCGGATGAGGGGTAGTGGCAAGTACGCCATGTGCGTCGACGCGCAGACCTTCTTTTTCGATACCGCGCAAAATGCCATGGAGCACAGGCGCGTGTTGTGCCAGTAGGGCATGGCGTTGGTCAGTTGAACTCATTACAGGGTATCTTTATGGAAGTCTTTGTCGCTGGCGATTTTACCTGAGAGGTGTGATGTTGATACGTTCTGGACTGATTGTGGTGCTGTCCGGCTTATTGTTGGGGTGCTCGCCTGACTACAATTGGCGCGAGGTGACGGTTGCAAATGGCGCCGCCAGCGCGTTCTTCCCGGACAGGCCGCTTACGCAGGAAAGGCCGCTGAACTTCTCTGGCCACGAGCTGCGTTTCAGCCTTACAAGCGCCACGGTCGATGGCGCAGTTTTTGCGGTGGGCTATGCCGCCTTGCCCGCGCCCTTGCGCGCAACGCGCGGCGATGCCAGCCTGTTCGCGGCCAGTGTGATTGCGTCGCATTATCGGAATCTGGGCGCGGTGCCGCCGGCGGAGCTGCCCAAATTCGGAGAGCCGTTCGTCATTGAAGGGCAATCGGGCGGCACGCCGGTGCGCTTGAAGGCTACCGTCTGGTTGACGGAAGGGACGCTGATCGAGGGCTTGGTGACGGCTGACCAGGCGTCATTCCCAACGAGCCAGGCCGACGAATTTCTTCGTAACCTGAAAGTGGCTCAGTGAGTCCAAACAGGTAACCCTGCTGCAAGGCCATGGCAATGGCAGCTTGCCGGCTATGAACGTGCAGTTTCCGACACGCATTGGCTACGTGGAAATTGATCGTGCGTTCAGTCAGTCCAAGAATGACGCCGATTTCCCAACTTGTCTTGCCAATGGCGGCCCACCGCAGGCATGTCAGTTCCCGACCGGTTAGCGGTTTCATTCGCAGCTACCCCTTTGAAGGAATGTCGCATTAATTGCAAATATTGTTCAAATGTATCAAGTATTTTCACGTAGGTAAAACAGAGTTGGACAAAAAGGCCTGGGTAGCCGCACAGCCGGTCCGATTGCGCAACGATGATAAAATCTTGCTTCGACACAGCGCCGATTTGCTTGATCTGCTTGCGGGCGCCTCATAAATCCAGCTAAAGAGGTCCATATGGCCGCTACTACCGCACCTATCATTTCCCCAACTCCCAGCTCCGCCGATACCGAATCCTTGCCCATCGGCTCCGTGGGTATCGTGTCGCCAGAGTACATCAGCTTCGATGAGCCGCTGCACCTAAGCAGCGGCCAGGTCTTGCCAAGCTACACTTTGGCCGTTGAAACCTACGGGGTCTTGAATCCGCAACGCAGTAATGCCGTGCTTATTTGCCATGCCTTGAACGCCTCGCATCACGTGGCCGGAATCGCCGCCGATAATCCGCAGGACATGGGCTGGTGGGACAACATGGTCGGCCCCGGCAAAGCGGTGGATACGGACCGTTTCTTCGTTATTGGGGTGAATAATATTGGTTCATGCTTCGGCTCGACCGGACCGGCCAGCACCAATCCCGGCACAGGCCAACCTTGGGGTGCGGCATTTCCCATGCTGACGGTCGAGGACTGGGTTCGTGCCCAGGCACGGCTGGCAGACTATTTCGGGATTCGCAAGCTGGCGGCGGTGATGGGGGGGTCGCTGGGCGGCATGCAGGCCATGAGCTGGGCCATCACCTGTCCCGAACGCGTCGGCAACTGCATCGTGATTGCCAGTACGCCGCGGCTTTCCGCGCAGAATATTGGCTTTAACGAAGTGGCGCGCCGCTCCATCATCAGTGATCCCGATTTCCACGGTGGCGACTATTACGCACACGACACGGTGCCCAAGCATGGTCTGTCGGTGGCCCGAATGGTGGGCCACATTACGTATTTATCCGATGACGACATGGCGGAAAAATTTGGCCGCACGCAACGCGCGCCAGCCGATAACGGCGAATTCCACTATGGCTACGACGTCGAATTCGAAGTGGAGTCGTACCTGCGTTATCAGGGTGAAAAATTCTCCACCTACTTCGACGCCAATACCTATCTGCTGATTACGCGCGCGCTCGACTACTTTGACCCGGCACGTAACCATGGCGGTGATCTGGCGCAGGCGCTTGAGGGCGCCTTGGCGAATTTTCTGCTTATATCGTTCAGTACAGACTGGCGCTTTCCTCCGGCGCGTTCGCGTGAGATTGCCAGGGCATTGCTGAAGAATAAGCGTCCGGTCACCTATGCCGAAATCAACGCGCCGCATGGCCACGATGCCTTCTTGCTGGGCGATCTGCGTTATCACGCCGTGGTCCAGGGCTATTACGATCGCATAGCGGCGCATCTTGAACTCGGCGAGCGCAAGCGCGTTACAGGAGTATTGGCGTGAGCACCAATCCAGTGGCCCCGCGGCATGTGCGCGCCGACCTCAAGCGCATTGCCAGCTGGATCGAACCAGGCAGCCGTGTGCTGGATTTGGGTTGTGGCGACGGCACCTTGCTGGCCTATTTGCAAAACAGCAAGAACGTGACAGGCGTTGGAGTCGAGCTAAGCGACGCATCGGTCATTGCGTCGGTGCGCCGTGGGGTGCAGGTGATTCAGCAAAATCTCGAAGAAGGGCTGGCCTTGTTCGAGGATCAGCAATTCGACACGGTGGTTTTGTCGCGCACGTTGCAGTCCATGCACCATACCGAGCATATCCTGCGCGAAATGGCGCGTGTCGCCCGCTTCGGCATTGTTTCGTTCCCAAACTTCGGCTATTGGCCGCACGGGTGGTCCATACTACGCGGCCGCATGCCCGTAACCGGGGAGATGCCATATCAATGGTTCGACACGCCCAATATTCATCTGTGCACGCTCAAGGACTTCGAGGATCTGGCGCAGGCCTTGCGCCTGGGGATCACCCATCTGGCAACGTTCAACGGCAACAAAGAAGTTAAACTCTTGCCCAGTTGGCGCAGCACCCTTGCGGTGTACCGCTTCCAGACTCCCGCCTGATACGACAGAGGTCCCATCATCGCTTCGTTAACCCGAGTTTACGCAAGTCCGCGCGTTATTCCCCTATTGGTCTTAGGTTTCGCCAGCGGATTGCCGCTGGCCTTGACGGGTGGTACCTTGCAAGCTTGGGCGACGCTTTCCGGTGTTTCCCTGCAGAACATAGGCTTTCTTACGCTGATAGGAACCGCGTACACGCTCAAATTCCTATGGGCGCCGCTGGTCGATAGATTCGCGCCGTCCTTCCTGGGCCGTCGCCGAAGCTGGATTTTCTTCACGCAGCTTTTGCTTGGGGGTACGATCGCCGCCATGGGGCTGTATTCCCCTGCCGACAGTCTCATGTTGCTGGCCATGCTTGCGGTGTTGGTGGCGTTTCTTTCCGCAACGCAAGATATAGCGTTCGACGCCTACAGCACCGACGTGTTGCGCAAGGAAGAACGCGCCGCCGGCGCGGCGGTCAAGGTGCTGGGGTATCGGCTTGCCATGATCGTCTCGGGCGGCCTCGCGCTGGTCTTGGCGGATCAATGGCTGGGTTGGGCGAACACTTATTTTCTGATGGGCGGCTTCATGGCATTGTGCGCCGTTGCCACGTTGCTGGCTCCCGAGCCGGAGGTCGTTGTGGAGCGCCCGCGATCATTGACTATTGCGGTGGTGGAGCCATTGCTGGAGTTCTTCAAGCGCCCTGGTGCGCTCAGCATTCTGCTGCTCATCGTTCTTTATAAGCTGGGAGACGCCTTTGCAGGGGCGTTGTCGACGACATTCTTGTTGCGCGGGGCGGGCTTTACGGGCACGGAAGTAGGCGCCGTCAATAAAGTCTTCGGCCTGGCAGCGACCATTGTCGGCGCCTTGGCGGGTGGCGCCTTGATGAGCCGCCTGGGCCTGTACCGGTCACTGATGCTGTTTGGTGTCTTGCAGGCCATCTCCAATTTCGGTTACTGGGTGCTGGCGGTGACGCCGCCCCATCTTTATTCAATGGCGGTGGTGGTGGCGGTCGAGAATCTGTGCGGCGGCCTGGGCACTGCGGCGTTTGTGGCATTATTGATGGCATTGTGCAATCAACAGTTTTCGGCTACACAATTTGCCTTGTTGTCGGCCTTGTCAGCGGTGGGGCGCACGTATCTGGCGGGGCCTTTGACGCCTCCCCTGGTCGAATCCATGGGGTGGCCGGGCTTCTTCGTAATCTCTGTATTCATCGCTCTTCCGGGCTTGCTATTGCTGCGCATGCGGCGATCCGAGATTGAAGGGCTGGAAGCGACCCGCTGATCATGTTGCTCGCACTTTACCTGGTTGCAATTACCGCCGAGGCGATGACCGCAGCGCTTGCCGCCGGCCGGCGCGATATGGACTGGATCGGCGTATGCATCATCGCCAGCGTCACCGCACTGGGCGGAGGCAGCATACGCGACATGCTCTTGGGGCATTATCCGTTGACCTGGGTGCTGCATCCTGAATATTTATGGATTACTGCGGGGGCGGCGTTGCTAACAGCCCTTATGGCGCCCATCATGCGCCGATTGCATCGCCTTTTCCTGCTGCTCGACGCCCTGGGCCTGGTCGTGTTCACGGTCATTGGTTGCCAGATCGCCCTGCAGATGCAGTTGCCCGCAACCATAGTGCTCGTCAGCGGCATGATTACCGGCTGCGCCGGAGGCATGCTGCGCGATGTGCTTTGCAACGATATTCCACTGCTCCTGCGTAAAGAGCTTTACGCCAGCGTGTCTTTGCTGACCGGCGGTCTGTTCATGGGCGCTCAGTACTTCGGGGCGAACCTGAATGCCTCGATGGTTGGCGCCATGGTCGCCGGCCTGGCGCTGCGCTTGTTGGCGCTGCGCTTCAATTGGCAAATGCCCAAGTTTGTGTACCGCGACGAGTGGCGTTAGCTTACGTGCCGCCAGTCGTAGTCCACGGTAAGAGGCGCATGGTCGCTGAAGCGCTGCTCTTTGTAGATTGACGCGTCTTTAGCCGTGCCGGTGATTTCCGGTGTTGCGATCTGGTAGTCAATACGCCAGCCTACGTTCTTGGCCCAGGCCTG
>CAZONP010000126.1:0-6770 GCA_964581155.1 uncultured Candidimonas sp.
GATCATGCACACCAACGAGCCTCGACGCTGTCGGGTGGTCAGCAGCAGCGGGTCGCCATCGCAAGGGCGCTCAGCCAGCAGGCCGAAGTCATTCTTGCCGATGAACCCATTGCCTCACTTGACCCGGAGTCAGCGCGCAAAGTCATGGACATCCTGGCGGACATCAATGAAACCGATGGCAAAACGGTTGTGGTGACCTTGCATCAGGTGGACTATGCCGTGCGCTATTGCGCGCGTGCCGTCGCCCTGAAGGCCGGCCGGATTCATTTCGACGGCGCTGTCGCCGCGCTTACGCGGCCATATCTGAACGAATTGTATGGGGGCGACCTCGATACGTCCCTCGTGCTCCCGGGCGTCGCCTCGGGCCGCCAGCCGCATGGTCTTTCTCTTGCGGCGGCCTGACGTCCTTGCAGATTTGAATTGCACAACCCTTACCTGTCTAGACACCTAGCCAGGCAATAACCGGAGTATTGATATGTTCACAGGCATGCATAAAGCACTTTTAGCGTCGACGGCGGTAGGTATTGCACTATCCGGGCCGCTGGGCGCCGCTGAAATGAAGGAATTGAACTTCGGCATCATCTCCACCGAATCGTCGCAGAATCTGAAAGAGCAATGGGCGCCTTTCCTGGCGGAGATGAGCCAGAAGACGGGCATGAAGATCAATCCATTTTTCGCGCCCGATTATGCCGGCATCATTCAAGGAATGCGTTTCGATAAGGTCGATGTGGCCTGGTATGGCAATAAATCGGCCATGGAAGCGGTGGATCGCGCAGGCGGGGAAGTGTTTGCCCAGACCGTGGCGGCGGATGGCTCCCCCGGTTACTGGAGCATCCTGGTGGCTCACAAGGACAGCGCCATCAATTCGGTCGAAGACATGCTCAAGAATGCCAAGGACCTCACGTTCAGTAATGGCGACCCCAACTCCACGTCGGGCTATCTGGTTCCCGGCTACTACGTTTTCGCCAAGAACCAAGTAAACCCCACCGAGATATTCAAGCGCACGCTGAATGCCAGCCACGAAGTGAACGCACTCAGCGTTGCCAACAAGCAGGTCGATGTGGCCACCTTCAATACCGAAGGCATGGATAGACTGAAGGAAACGAATTCCGCCAAGGCCTCGCTGATCAAGGTGATATGGAAATCGCCGCTCATTCCCGCCGATCCTATCGTTTGGCGCAAGAATCTGCCCGAAACCACCAAAAAAACCATACGCGACTTCTTCAACGACTACGGCGCCAACGATAAAGAGCTGGCGGTGCTGGCCGGCCTGCAATGGGGCAAATTCCGGATCTCTTCGGATGATCAGTTGCTGCCCATACGCCAGCTTGATCTGTTCAAGACGCGCAGCAGCATCATGGCCGACGCCACCATGAGCGAGTCCGAAAAGAAATCCAAGGTCAAGGCTCTGGACGCCGAACTGGATACGTTGTCGGCCCGCATGGCGGAGATCGACAAGAAGGTCGCCAGCGCCCAGTAAGCCCCAGCCAGCCGCCTCTTGCCGGCTGCGGTAAGGGGCCGGCGGCGAACATGGAAAAATTTATATGTCGATACTGGTGAATGCTTCCGCGCCGCTGGCGCCCCCGCGGCGCTCATGGCACCAATGGCTGGGATGGTACCTGCTGGTGGCGGTTCTGGCATGGTCGTGGAACGGCGCGGAGATGAATCCCGCCGTGCTGTGGCGCGATGCGGACAACATGCGCGTGTTCATGGCGGACTTCTTCCCGCCGGACTTCCGCTACTGGCGTCAGTACCTGAGCGAAATGGTGGTCACCCTGCAGATCGCCGTATGGGGTACCTTCCTGGCCATTATCTGTTCGATCCCGCTGGGTATTCTGTGTTCGGAGAATATTGCTCCGTGGTGGATATGCCAACCCGTGCGCCGCGTCATGGATGCATTCCGATCGATCAATGAAATGGTGTTCGCCATGTTGTTCGTGGTGGCCGTGGGACTTGGGCCGTTCGCCGGCGTGATGGCTTTGTTCGTCGGAACGACCGGCGTGCTTGCCAAGCTTTTCGCCGAGGCGGTGGAGGCCATTGATGCCGGTCCCGTCGAAGGCGTGCGGGCAAGCGGATCCAGTTCCCTGCAGGAAGTCATATACGGGGTCATACCGCAGGTGTTGCCGTTGTGGATCTCATATTCTCTTTACCGATTCGAGTCCAACGTGCGGTCGGCGACCGTCGTCGGCATGGTCGGCGCCGGCGGCATCGGGGTCACGCTGTGGGAAGCGATTCGCGGATTCCAGCTTGCCCAGACCTGCGCAATTCTCATCATTATCATTGCCGTTGTCAGTGCCCTGGACATCCTGTCCCAACGTCTTCGCAAGCATTTTATCTGACTGTCATGGGAGCAAATGACAACCCAAGCCTGGCGCGCATGAACCTGTCTATACAGGCGGGCCCGCGCTACCTGCAAGTTGCGGGTGTGCTGCGCAACGAGCTGGCTACGTACCCGTGTGGCAGTTATCTGCCGTCCGAGGCTCAATTGGCCGAACGTTTCAACGTCAATCGCCACACCGTCAGACGCGCCATCGATGTGCTCGCGCAGGAGGGGAGGGTCTTGCGCCACAAGGGGCGCGGCACCTGCGTTCTCAGCCAGCCCATCGTGTATCCGCTGAGTTCGGCAAGCGCCTATAGCCGCACGTTCTCGGCGCTGGGCCTGCAGACGGAGGCGCGTCTGCTGAAGCGGCAGGAACGCGCGGCAACCGACGACGAGGCCAGGCGCCTTGCGCTTGCCGACGGCGAACGGCTTATTGAGCTGACGACCTTGCGGCTGCTCGACAGCGAGCCGATCAGCCTGATCGCGCATTGCTTTGGCGCTCGCCATGGGGAGGCCGTCCGTGACTACCGTGGCGGTTCCCTGCGCGCGCACTTGGCGGACCAGGACATTGTGCTGAAACGCACGGATACCTGGATAGGCGCGCGCAGCCCCGCCACCGATGTGGCGTTGCGTTTACTCATGCCTCGAAATGCGCCCGTCCTCACCATTCAGACACTGTCCAGCGACAACACGGGGCAACCGTTCGAACTCTCAAGCTCGGTAAGCCGGGCGGACCGATTCACCTACCACGTACATTCCGGAGAAGAAAATGACGACTGACACATCCGCAAGCCTGGGCGTGTCGACGCGCAGCGACCGACAGCAATGGATGCAAATCCTGGCGCGGGCCGGAGCCGCGCTCGATCCCCATGGCGAGGAATTGCGCCGAACCGGCCATCGCTACATCCGTCCCCCGGAAACGGGGCTGGTCATGGTGCGAGGCCGTGTCGGCGGCAGCGGCGCGCCATTCAATCTTGGTGAAATGACAGTCACGCGCTGCGTCGTCCAGCTGGACGACGGGGTTACCGGCTACAGCTATGTGGCCGGACGTCGCCATGCGCATGCCGAGCTTGCCGCGCTGGCGGACGCTCAGCTTCAGGGCAGCGAGCATGCAAGATGGATGGAAACGCTGGTCGTGCCCCTGGCACGCGAGCAGGAGGCAACCCGTCTGCAGAGAGCCGCTCACACCGCCGCCACCAAGGTCGACTTCTCAACGCTCGTGCGCGGAGACGCCTGATGACGCAAACCACCAGATTGCTATCCGGCTTTGCGGACCCCACGGGTCAATCGCAGGCAATGTTTCGTTGCGCACTCCTTGCCCTATCAGAACCGGGCACGATCGTGTCCGCTGGAGGCTGCCACGGTCCGGAAGGCCTGGCGCCGGCCACTTGGGCCCTATGCCTGACGCTGCTGGATGCCGACACCCCTCTCTGGATTTCAGCGGATCTTGACACTCCGTCCCTACGCGCCAATCTGGCATTCCATTGCGCATGCCCCATCGTCGAAACACGTGAAGCGGCGGACTTCGCTCTTTTGTCCGCGAACGACGTCGGCGAGTTGCAGGCGTTCAATACCGGCACGGATCGCGATCCGCACGAGGCGTGCACCTTGATTGTGCAGATGGACTCGATCGATGGCGGCGTGCCCGCGACATGGCGCGGCCCCGGCATCGACGGCAGCCGGGTGGTTCGACTGCCATTGCCCCAGGCGTTCTGGCAGGGGCGCGACGCATGCGGCTTCCCGCGAGGGCTGGATGCTTTTTTTGCCGCCGGCGGCGACCTGGTCGGCCTACCTCGCAGCACCCGCGTGCTTCACGCCGTACACAAGCAAGAGCAGGAGGGGAACTGAATGTACGTTGCAGTCAAAGGCGGCGAAAAGGCCATCGATAACGCTCACGCAGCGCTGGCCACCAAGCGTCGGGGTGATGTCGCCACACCAGAGTTGACCGTAAGCCAAATACGCCGGCAAATGCCCTTCGCCGTGTCACGTGTCATGACGGAAGGTTCCCTGTTCGACGAGACGCTTGCCGCCCTTGCCATCAAACAGGCCGCAGGCGACCTTCCCGAAGCCATATTCCTGCTTCGAGCCTACCGTACCACGCTGGCGCGCTTCGCTTCCAGCGTTCCCCTGGACACGGGCGGCATGCTGGCGGACCGCCGCATCTCGGCGACGTTCAAGGATTTGCCCGGTGGGCAGTTGCTCGGTCCGACGTTCGACTACACCCATCGCCTGCTGGATTTTTCGTTGATGGACCATGACGAGCTTGTCGATGCCGGGATGGCGGACATGGGCGCTTGGGCAGTCGCTCCGCAGACGCATCCCGGCGGCGTGCCCAAGCGCGAAGGCGACGCGCCCGCACCGCAAGCGTGCCGTCGTGTCGTCGACATGCTGGCCGACGAAGGCCTCCTGGCCATGGACGCGATTCATGAAGGTCCGGTTCCCGACATTACCCGTGAGCCGCTCGACTTCCCAGCCAACCGTGAGCAGCGGCTGCAGTCACTCGCGCGCGGCGACGAAGGCTTCCTGTTGGCGCTCGCGTATTCCACGCAGCGCGGCTACGGACGGAATCATCCTTTTGCGGGCGAGATTCGGGTCGGCGCCGTCGAGGTCTGGATCGAGCCGGAAGAGCTGGACTTCACCGTGTTTGTGGGCGACATAGATGTCACCGAGTGTGAGATGGTCAACCAGTTTGTGGGCAGCAAGAGTCAGCTACCCCAATTCACGCGCGGCTACGGATTGGCATTTGGGTACGCGGAGCGCAAGGCCATGGCCATGGCGTTAGTCGATCGCGCCTTGCGTGCCGGCGAATACAACGAGGAGATCGAATCGCCCGCGCAGCAAGAGGAATTCGTGCTGATGCACTGCGACAGCGTCGAGGCGGCGGGCTTCGTGGCGCACCTGAAGCTTCCGCACTATGTCGACTTCCAGTCGGAACTCGACTTGATACGTACTCTGCGAAAAAAGGAAATGGCATGACGACGACGGAGAAGGCCGGCATGGCGACGGGCTGCGGCTACAACTTTGCCTACCTCGACGAACAAAGCAAGCGTTCGCTGCGGCGCGGTTTGTTGAAGGCCGTGGCCATCCCGGGCTATCAGGTACCGTTCGCGGGGCGGGAAATGCCGTTGCCCTACGGTTGGGGCACGGGCGGCATGCAGGTGACGGCAGCCATACTGGGCGCGGACGATGTGCTGAAGGTCATTGACCAGGGCGCCGACGACACGACCAATGCGGTATCGATACGGCGGTTCTTCATGCGCACGGCAGGGGTCCAAACTACCGAGCGCACCGGCGAGGCAAGCATCATACAGACGCGCCATCGCATTCCGGAAACACCTTTGCGACGCGGCCAGATCATGGTGTTCCAGGTCCCCATTCCCGAGCCGCTGCGTTTCATCGAGCCATCGGACTCCGAGACTCGTGCCATGCATGCGTTGAACGACTATGGCGTGATGCAGGTCAAGCTGTATGAGGACATTGCAACCTACGGCCACATTGCGACGACATACGCCTACCCCGTGATGGTGGATGGCCGTTACGTGATGGATCCGTCGCCCATCCCGAAATTCGACAACCCGAAGCTGGCCATGAGTCCTGCTCTGATGCTGTTCGGGGCGGGGCGGGAAAAACGTCTGTATGCGTTGCCGCCGTACACGCCGGTGGTCAGCCTGGACTTCGAAGACCACCCATTCAAGCTTCCAACCTGGGATGAGTGCTGCGCTTTCTGCGGCAGCACCGCGTCTTATCTGGACGAATTGATCGTGGACGACCAGGGCACGCGTCAGTATGTATGCTCCGACACCGACTATTGCAGCCAGCGTTGCGCGCAGCAGGAGGCTGCTCAATGAACTCACTACTGAACGTACGTGGCCTGACCCGTCTCTATGGCCATGAAAAGGGTTGTCAGCAGGTGAGCTTCGACTTGTATCCCGGGGGGGTGCTTGGCATTGTGGGTGAATCCGGCTCCGGAAAGTCGACGCTGCTCAGTGTCTTGTCTGGACGGATGGAGCCGGATGCCGGTTCAGTGACATACCGGACGGTCGACGGCGACTCTGTCGATCTTTACCAGGCGAGCGAAGCACGGCGGCGCACGCTGCTGCGCACCGAGTGGGGCTTCGTGGAGCAAAACCCCCGCGACGGCCTGCGAATGACGGTATCAGCCGGAGCGAATATCGGCGAGCGCCTGATGGCGCAGGGTGTGCGTCATTATGGCCAATTGCGCCAGGCGGGCCTGGACTGGTTGTCGCAGGTCGAGATAGACCCGGCCCGGATCGATGACCTGCCGCGTACCTTTTCGGGCGGTATGCAACAAAGGCTGCAGATTGCGCGCAATCTCGTGTCACATCCGCGCCTGCTTTTCATGGACGAGCCCACCGGCGGACTTGACGTGTCGGTACAGGCCCACCTCTTGGACCTTCTGCGCGGCCTGGTGCGCGAGCTGCAGCTGGCC
>CAZONP010000126.1:6780-7393 GCA_964581155.1 uncultured Candidimonas sp.
ACGACCTTGCCGTGGCGCGTCTACTCGCCGACAGGCTCATGGTCATGCGGCGATCGCATGTCGTGGAGGCGGGCTTGACCGATCAAGTGCTGGACGACCCGCAGCATGCCTATAGCCAGCTGCTGGTGTCCTCCGTTCTGCAGCCCTGAAGGAGAAGACATGAATCCTGTTATGGAAGTGAGTGGTCTGTCGAAGACCTTTACGCTGCATCAGCAGCATGGCGTGGTGCTAGACGTGTTGCGCGGCGTGGAGTTTTCATTGATGCCCGGCGAATGCCTGGTTCTGGGCGGTCCGTCGGGGGCGGGCAAGTCCACTTTGTTGCGCACGCTTTACGGAAATTATCTGCCGCTTGCCGGCAGCGTGCGTATTCGTCATCACGGCCGCATGATAGAGCTGGTGAACGCCGAACCAAGACTGACGCTGTCCTTGCGCAAGTCGACGATCGGCTATGTCAGCCAGTTCCTGCGTGTCATTCCCCGTGTGACTTGCCTGAATGTGGTCATGGAGCCTGCGTTGGCACGCGGTTCCGACGGCAATGCGGCGCGAACGCGGGCGCAAACCTTGTTGCAACGCCTGGGAATCCCCGAGCGCCTGTGGGAGCTGGCGCCCGGCA
>CAZONP010000127.1:0-7365 GCA_964581155.1 uncultured Candidimonas sp.
GCCCCAGGAACTCCTTGGCATTGCCTTCCAGCCAACGCGCCCGGATCGCCTCCGGCATCTCCAGTTTCTGGAATTCCGTCAGCGCATCCTCAACCGGCATCATCGGAAACGCCGAGCCGAAGATCATCTTGTTCTTCAGTACGGTGCGGCCATACTGCAGCAGTGGCTCGTAGCCGGAATGGGGCGTCTCAAGCAGCCGTGGGCGAATCGCCAGCGTACCGATCCACACGTTTGGATGCCGCCACGCTACCGCCAGCAACTCGTTCACCCATGGCCAGCCCGGCGGCGACGCACAAACGCGCAGCTCAGGGAACACGCACATCACCCTGTCCAGGGCCAGCGGGTGCCCGTACGACATCGACGTCTTCGTGGAGAAATTGACGCCACAGTGAATGTTCACGGGCACGCCGAGCTCCACGCACTTGGCGTAGAGCGGGTACAGCAGCGGGTCATCAATCGCCAGGCGGTGCTCGAAACACTGCAGATTCAGGCCGCGAAGGCCCAGGTCTCTGACTGCCGCTTCAAATTCCCGCACCGCGTCCGGGCCACGATGCGGATCGACGCCGGCAAACCCGATGTAGCGGCTGCCGTGCGTGGCGCAGAACTTCGCCACGTCTTCATTCGCGATCTTGAAGCCGAAGGTAGAGGTGAGATCACGTGCCTTCAGCACCACTGCCGTGGCATTCAGCCGCTCATAGGTGTCGAGATAAGCCTGCAACGGATCGTCGCTGGCCTTGGCTTTGACCTCACTTTCGGTGCGTTGGTAAACCCGCCTGTAATTGGCGAGGTGTTCTGCGTGTCCTGCCATCTCTGGGACAGGCGGGCGACTCGAGAAATCTACAAACACGTCAGTTCCTTTCTACGCGAAGTGAATGAAAGTGCGCGATCAGCGCCATTGCTTGTCCTGAGCGTCGTAGGTGTTCAGGAACGGATCGCTCATGTTCTGGATCAGCACCTTCTTGGCGATCTTGCGTGAGGGGGTGCGGGGGAAATCCACTTCCATGTACTGCAAGTAGCGCGGCACTTTGAACGCAGCGAGGTGTTTGCGGCAATGCTCCAGAACCACCTCAGGCGGCAGGTCGGTCACAGTCATGCCTTCCTTGAGCTTCAGGTACGCCTTGACCTCTTCGCGACGCAAGGGATCCGGCACAGGCACGACGGCAGCTTCTTCGATGCCGGGCAGGCTTCGCAACACCGCCTCGACCTCATTGGCGGCGACGTTCTCGCCCGACCGCTTGATCATCTCCTTGATCCGGCCCACCAGGTAATAGAAACCGTCCGCGTCACGGCGGAACAAGTCTCCCGTGCGGAACCATTTGCCGTCAAAGCTCTCTGCGTTCGCTACAGGCCGCTTGTAATAGCCCCAGAAAATGCTGCGCCCGCTCACCCATAGCTCACCCACTTCGCCTTCCGGCGTTTCAGTGAGATCGTCGTTCATGATCCGCAGCTCGCGGAATGCCGCCGGCACTCCGCATGTACGAAGCAGGCTCTTTTCGTCAGCCCAGTCAGGCACCAGCGTACCGGTACCGATTTCAGTCATGCCGTACGCTTCACGCGCGATGACGTTGAAGCGCTCCATCACCTCGCGCCGCGCGCGCTCGGTCCAGCTGTACACGCTGATGTACTTGAGGCACGTCTTCTTGTCCTTCTCCGACGCCGGATGCACGGTGAGTGCCGGCTCCGGAAAGATGCAGTAGTGAATCTTGTAATCGATCAGCCAATCAAGAAAGTTCGTCAGGCTCATGCGATTGGCGACCCAGGCAGTGCCCCCCAGCTTCATCGTCATGAGGAACTGCCACATCGGATCCATATAGAAGAACGGCGCCCAGATGAGCACATTCTTGATGTCTCCGGACGCTGCCCGCCGATGGCGCGCCGAATTGTGGCCATGGATCATCCAGTAGTCGTGACTGAGCATGCACCCTTTGGGAAATCCGGTCGTGCCCGACGTGTACTGGATGTTCAGCAAATCATCTCGACTGACGCGGTAAGGCGGCACGAAAAGCGGATCCCCCTGACGGATCAGATTCTCGATGGCGTTCTCACTCTCCGGGGCGCCAACGACGATCACTCTGCTTTCGTCGAGAAGTTCAAGCTGATCCACCACCGCGTTCACTTTCCCGAGGTTGGCCGTATCCACCACCACGTACTGCGCGTCGGAGTCACGCAGAATAAATGCAACCTCTTCGTTCGTGTAGGCGGTATTCACCGGGATCATGACGGCCCCGAGACGGCCAAGCGCCACCCAGGTAATGGGAAAGGCCGGCTGATTGCCGCACAGGACAGCCACATGCGTGCCTTTGCGTACACCGCGCTTGGCCAGACTGCTGGCGAGCGCGCTGGCATCACGATCCAGCCCCCGGTAGGTCAGCGTGCGGTCGGTTTCAAACCACACTGCAAGCGGCTGCTCGCCGTACAGAGCAGCCTGATCACGCACAAAATCGCCCAGCGATTCTGGCAGCGCAAGCTGTTCTTCTCGTTTCCTACGGACGAGTTCATCCGCCACGGTCAAGGACTGTGTACTCAATTTCAAACTCCGATTATGGTTTAGCCGGGTCGGTTGCTAAGTGGTGATCAGGTCAGCGTCTGTACGTCTTCGGTACGCCAACCCACGTTCACGGGGTGGCCGCGCCTCAGCAGCGGTCTGTCGCGCTTGTTGGGCTCCAGCAGCACAATTTGCTCGGAATCACTCAAGTCGATGTGATGTTTGACGACGCTACCCAGCACGATCGAGTCAGCCACTCGGCCCGAAAGGGATTCCAGCCCTTCGCTGGTCGCATCCACGAAGCGGATGCTCTCGGGGCGCACCAAGAGGCGCACCTGCGCCCCCTTGGAAACAGGCGTCGACGGGAGTGGGCTGCGAAGGCGACCATGCGGCGTGGCAACGGTAACGTGATGCTCATCCACGCTCTCCACGGTGCCTTTCAACAGATTCGCTGTCCCGACGAAATCGGCAGCGAAAAGCGTTTTGGGCTCGAAATAAAGACGTTCCGGCGTATCTGCCTGCTCGATACGCCCTTCATTCATCAGAATTATCCGATCCGACATCGACAGGGCTTCGTCCTGATCGTGCGTGACGTTCAGCATCGTGATGCCAAGCTCGGCATGAATGCGTCGAATCTCCAGCTGCATCTGTTCGCGCAGCTTCTTGTCGAGCGCACCGAGCGGTTCGTCGAGCAGAATCAAGGCGGGGTTGTAAACGATGCAGCGCGCCAACGAGACCCGCTGCTGCTGGCCCCCCGAAAGCTCCTTGGGCTTGCGCTGAGCAACATTGGGCAGCTTCACGAGCTTGAGCACGTCGTGCACGCGCTGTTCGATCTCTTCCTTCGCCACCTTGCGAACCCGCAGAGGGAACGCAATGTTCTCGAAGATCGTCATGTGCGGCATCAACGCATAGTTCTGGAACACCATGCCCAGCTTGCGTTCGCTGGGCGGGCGGTCGGTAACGTCTTCACCCTGAATGAAGATGCGGCCCGATGAAGGCGCGATCGTTCCCGCAATCAGGTTCAACAAAGTGGTCTTGCCGGAACCACTGGGCCCCAGCAGGGTGACGAACTCCCCTTTACGCACAGCCAGGTCCACTGTGGAAAGCGCCATGACCATGCCATAACTCTTGGAAACCTGCCGCAATTCAACCATGTTCATGACATCAACTCCTCATTCACCGCGCGCATTCAAAATGACCTGTGCGGCGTTGTAGCCCGGCACGCCGGTCACCCCGCCGCCCGGGTGCACCGATGCCCCGCACTGGTACAGATTCCGGATCGGCGTCTTGTAATCAGCAGCGCCCTCGACCGGGCGGCGGAAGAAAATCTGGTCCATGCTGAGCTCACCGTGATGCACGTGACCGCCCGGCAAGGCAAAAATACGCTCGAGATCCGCGGGTGAAAGCACCTGGGCATCATCAATGCAGTCGCGAATATCGGGCGCGTACTCTTCGAGCGTGGACAACACTGTTTCGTACAAGGTGGCGCGCTTCTCTTCCCAATTGCCTTCTGCCAAACGGTAAGGTGCGTGCTGCCCGAAGATACTGATCAGGTGCTTTCCGGGTGGCGCAACCGTGGAGTCGAGCACGCTCGGGGTCAGCACCACCAACGGAGGCTTACTTGAGATTTCGCCATATTTCGAGGCGTCGTACGCGCGCTCAAGATAGGCAACCGAAGGCGCGATCCGGACTTGCGTCGGGTAATCGAAACCGGCAGCGGCCGGGTCAAAATCCTTGAACGTTGGCAGCCGGTTGAGCGCCAGATTCACCTTGAATGCAGTCGACCGGTCACGAATGAACGAGACCTTGCGACGGAAATCTTCAGAGGTTGCGTCAGCAGACACGAGCTGCTGGAACAGAACTTTGGTGGCCGTATTCGAGACAACCTTGCGCGCATTCAGGATTTCGCCGTTCTTCAATTGCACGCCGGTCGCCACGCCGTCTTTGACGATGACGCGCTCAACCTCGGCGTTACAGCGTATCTCCATGCCGGCCGCCTGACCCACCGCCGCAATGGATTCAGAAATCGTGCCCATCCCGCCGCGCACGAAGCCGGCAGGCCCGGCTGCCGTTGTGTGGTCGCGGATGAACCCACGCAGCAACACGTAGGCGGAGCCCGGCGACATGAGGCTCGTATTCGCGCCCCCACACGTTGCGTAAAAGCCCAGCGCGGTGATCATTTCGTCGGACTTGAACCAGCGACTCAGATAGTCGTAGGCGCTCAAGGTCAGGATGTCGTACAGATCGTAAATCTGGCGCCCGAGCGCACGATACTTGAAGGCGAACTTCAGGAGCCGCGCTCGGTCGGAAAGCGCCGTGGATCCTACATCGGGGGGCACCTCCCAAAGCATGTCACTGACGACTTTGCCCAGGGCGGTCATGTGCTGGCGGTAGTCTTTGTATCCCTGCAGATCGTCGGGGTGAAGTGCTTTGATCGCTGCACTCAGTTTCTCGTCAAGATCACCGAACACCATGCTCCTGCCATTACCAAACAGGTGCACCATGGGAGTGGCCTTGATGATCTCGAATCCGTATTTGCTCAGCCCGAGTTCCTGAATGATGCGCGGCTGAAGCAGCGCCATCGTGTACGAGGCGACAGAAACCCGATAACCCGGCCACACCGCCTCACTGACGGCGGCACCACCAATAATGTGGCGGCGCTCCAGGACGCACACACGCTGGCCCTTGCGCGCCAGAAGGGCGCCGCACACCAGTCCGTTATGGCCTGCACCAATGATTACCGCATCGTATGCTTGGGACGTCATTTGACGATATTCCAGAGTTAGGTTGACTGAGATTCTTGAGGTTGAAGCGCCATGATGGCGAGACAAACGACAAGCGAAAGAATCGTCAGCAGCGTCGACACCGCAGCGAGCACCGGAGAAATCTCCCAGCGGATCGCGCTGTACATCTTGACCGGCAGGGTCGTCGACTCAGGGCCTGTGATGAAGTACGCAACCACAATTTCGTCGAATGAAATCAGGAACGCGAACAGAGCACCCACAATCACCGAGGTCCGAATCTGAGGCAATACAACCTCCATATAGATGCGGAACCGGCTCGCCCCCATCAGCAACGCGACCGTCTCGAGCGAAGGATCGATATGTCGCAGACCCGAAGTCACCGACACGATCATGAACGGTATGACGATCACGGAGTGCGCCATGACGACCCCGAAGGTCGTGTTGACCATCTGCAGGGCAGCCAGGTGGATATACATGCCCAGGCCGAGCACGATGACCGGTACCAGCATCGGCGACATGGCGAGCAGCTCGAGCAGCTTGCTGCCCCTGAATTTGGCGCGGGCAAACGCGTAGGTGGCGGGCAGTCCGACCAGCAGCGCAATCAGCGTCGTGAGGACGGCCACTATGGTGCTTTGCACCGCTGTTCCCCACCAGCCCGGGTCATTGAAAAACTGCCGAAACAGATCCAGAGAGAAAGACGTTGGCGGAAAAGTCAGCTCCTTCCCGCCCCCGAACGAAATCGGAATGATGACCAGGCTGGGCAACAGCAGGAACAGATAGCCGATCCAAGCCAGAATGGTCCTGACCAGCAACCACCACATCCTTGAGTCCACGCGTCGACGAGCATTCATTTCAACGTACCGCCTCTTGATTATTCTGAGCGCGCAGCATCATCAGTATCAGTAAGCCAGAGAACACCAGCAGAACAATTGCAATGGCTGAAGCGAGGGTCCAGTCCAGCGTCTGGCGGGTGTAGAAATCGATCAAGTTGGCCAGCATCATGTCCTGGCGCCCGCCCAGCAATGCGGGCGTGATGTACATGCCCAGCGAGAGGGTGAGACACATGAGACAGCCTGCGAATACGCCCGGCAGGCTCAGGGGCAGCGTAATCTTCGTGAAGATGCGCACTGGCCCGGCACCCATGATCTCCGCTGCAAAATGCAGGTTGCGATTCTGATTCTGCAGGCTCGCCAGGATCGGCAGCACCATGAACGGCAGCAGGTAGTTGGTCATGCCGACGATCACGCCAACCCGGTTGAACATCATCTCGACATGCCACGCACCACCCGACAGCCAGTCGAGAAACTGATTCACCACACCGGCATTGCCAAGAACGATGGTGAAGGCGAAGCTCTTGACGAGAATACTGGTCCAGAAGGGCAGCATCACCATCACCAGGTAAGGGCCGCGACGGCGAGGCGACATGCGCGCCAGATGCATCGCGATGGCATACCCCAGCACCAGGCTTGTGATGGTCGCCAGAACACTGACCTCCAGGGTGTTACCCATCACCCTGTGAATCAAAGTGCTGCTGGCAACACGCTCATAGCCGCTGAAGGTCAGCCCGTTGTCATAGATGCTTGTCCACCCCACCAGCCCCAGGGGCCAGAGAAAGAACGCAAGCAATAGCACCAACAAGGGCGTCAGCAGGACGACCACAGTCCGTGTGTTGAGGGTATGCATCATGATTCAAACGACGCCTCAGGTAAGCATCCATTCAGTGAAGCGACGCTGCAGTGAGTCGTAATTCTTGCCCCACCACGCATCGTTGATCACAACCGCGTTCGGATCATTCATGTCCGGGATCCGTGCCTTGACCTCAGGGCTCAGCAGATCCAGTGCAGCCGCGGAGTTGGGCGCAAATGGCACCTCTTCGCAGAAGGCGGCCTGACGATCCGGACGCAGGCAGAAAGCGACATACTTCATCGCCGCTTCGGTATTCTTGCCATGCTTGGGAACGGCGAGATACTCGAGGCTGTTCAGCGTCTGCTTCATCGACATCGCGATGGACATCCCGTTCTCTCGCGCGGGCAGAACCCGGCTCAAGTACGTGTAGGTGAAGTCCAGTTCCTTGCTGCCGATCAGCGTGACAGTCTCGGGCGTGGTTTCGATCCATTTGCGAATCGCCGGCTTGAT
>CAZONP010000128.1:0-7355 GCA_964581155.1 uncultured Candidimonas sp.
CCACGCGAAAGCCGCTGGCGTTCCACTGGTCGTGGCAATCACCAAGATCGACAAACCAGACGGCAACCCCGAGCGCGTCAAGCAGGAATTGGTGGCTGAACAAGTCGTTCCTGAAGAATACGGCGGCGACGTTGCCTTCGTAGGTGTCTCGGCCAAGACAGGCCAGGGTATCGACGACCTTCTGGAAAACGTGCTGCTTCAGGCCGAGATCCTGGAACTGAAAGCACCGGTCGACGCGCCTGCCAAGGGCATTGTGATCGAAGCTCGCCTTGACAAGGGACGGGGTCCGGTTGCAACTATCCTGGTGCAGAGCGGCACACTGAATCGCGGCGACGCGGTGCTGGCCGGCGCCAGCTTCGGCAAGGTTCGCGCCATGCTCAACGAGAACGGCAAGCCTGTGAACTCCGCAGGTCCATCCATACCTGTGGAGATCCAGGGCCTGACAGAAGTTCCCGCTGCAGGCGACGAATTGATCGTCATGGCCGATGATCGCAAGGCGCGTGAGATCGCACTGTTCCGTCAAGGCAAGTTCCGCGACGTCAAGCTGGCCCGCCAACAGGCAGCCAAGCTCGAATCCATGTTCGACAACCTGGGCGAAGGCGTACAAACGCTGGCGCTTATCGTTAAGACAGATGTACAGGGCTCGCAAGAGGCACTGGTGTCGTCGCTCACGAAACTGTCAACGGAGGAAGTGCGCGTACAAGTCGTGCACGCGGCCGTCGGTGGTATTTCCGAAAGCGACGTTAACCTGGCTATTGCCTCGCACGCCGTGGTTATCGGCTTCAACGTACGCGCAGAACAAAGCGCCAAGAAGCTTGCCGATAACAACGGCATCGACTTGCGCTACTACAACATCATTTACGATGCGGTCGACGACGTGCGTAACGCCATGTCGGGCATGCTTGCACCAGAGAAGCGCGAAGAAGTCATCGGCATGGTCGAGATCCGCGAGGTCTACACAATTTCGCGCGTGGGCAGCATTGCCGGTTGCATGGTCACCGATGGCGTCGTTCGCCGCGATTCGCAGGTCCGCCTGCTTCGCGACCACGTGGTCCACTGGAGTGGCTGGCTTGAATCGCTGCGCCGATTCAAGGACGACGTCAAGGAAGTCAAATCCGGCTTCGATTGCGGTATTACCTTGAAGGGCAATAACGACATCCAGGTTGGCGACCAGCTCGAAATCTTCGAGATCCGAGAAATCGCACGGACCCTATAGCATGAGTCGTCATAAGTCCAAACCGAATCCCGGACGCATCACGCGTCTGGCCGACCAGATCCAAAAGGATCTGGCCGGGCTGATTCAGCGCGAAATCGACATGTCGCGCGCCGGTCTCATTACCTTGACCGGGGTCGAACTGTCGGCTGATTACGCGCATGCCAAGGTCTATTTCACCGTCATGGGCGCCGAGCCCCAGGTGGCGGCCGAGGCCCTCAATGATAAGGCCGGGTGGTTGCATTCGCTGTTGTTCAAGCTGTTGCACATCCACACCGTTCCGACCTTGCGATTTTTCCACGACGACCAACTGGCTCGTGGCCTGGAATTGTCGCAACTCATCGACTTGGCCAATCGGCCACGTACGGAAACACTTACGTCCCCGGAACCCGAGGACCCTGACGAGCAGCCCTAAGAGGCTATCGTTTTTTCATGGATTCATAAACGATGGCTTCCCGACGCGGGCAGATGCTCGATGGTGTCCTGTTGCTGGACAAACCAGTAGGTTTGTCCAGCAATCACGCCTTGCAACGTGCCAAACGGGCTCTCGACGCCCGCAAGGCCGGCCACACAGGTACGCTTGATCCGTTCGCCACGGGTTTGCTGGTTTGTTGCCTGGGCCGGGCCACGAAGATCTCCGGCCAGTTGCTGGACGCCGACAAACGTTATATTGCGACCGTCCAGTTCGGTTCGGAAACAGATAGCGGCGACCTGACTGGCAATGTGGTAACGCAGGCCGATGCCGGCTTTACAGGAGTCTTGGAAGCCGACCTTGAAGCAGTATTACCTGCGTTTCGCGGCGACATTCAGCAGATTCCGCCTATGTATTCGGCGCTGAAGCGCGATGGAAAGCCGTTATATGAATATGCCCGTCAGGGGATAGAACTCGACAGGCCACCCCGGCCTGTCACGATTTACAAACTGGAACTCTTGAGCCTTAGCGGGCTTGAGGCGCAACTTGCGGTTGATTGCAGCAAGGGTACTTACATTCGTACTCTGGCTCAGGACATTGGCCGTCAATTGGGCTGTGGCGCCCATCTGAAGGCCTTGCGGCGTATCAGTGTAGGGCCATTTCATCTTGACGATGCGGTCGAGCTGGAAGCCTTGCAGGCCATGTCTGCTCCTCAAACTACCTTAATCGCACTTGATGCCTTGCCCGCCGGCCTATTGCCAGCAACCCTAAAAGTAAAGGAAGAATTATGAATCGCGCTTTGCGTAATGTGGCGATCATCGCTCACGTAGATCACGGCAAAACCACCCTCGTTGACCAGTTACTGCGTCAGTCGGGCACATTTCGTGACAACGAGCACCTGACCGAGCGTGTCATGGACTCCGGCGATATTGAAAAAGAACGCGGAATCACCATTCTTGCGAAGAACTGTTCCGCCGAGTATGAAGGCACTCACATTAATATTATTGATACCCCGGGACACGCCGACTTCGGCGGTGAAGTCGAACGGGTATTGTCCATGGTCGACGGTGTCTTGCTGCTCGTGGATGCGGTTGAAGGCCCCATGCCCCAAACGCGTTTTGTGACGCGCAAGGCGCTGGCCCTGGGTCTAAAGCCGATTGTGGTCATTAACAAGGTCGACCGCCATGGCGCTCGTCCTGATTTCGTCATCAACGCCACTTTCGATTTGTTCGACAAGCTTGGCGCGACCGAAGAGCAACTGGATTTTCCGGTTATTTATGCTTCGGGCCTGAACGGCTATGCCGGATTGACGGCCGATGTTCGCGAAGGCGACCTTCGTCCGTTGTTCGACGCCATTCTGAAATATGTGCCGCAGCGCGAAGACGACGCCGAAGGCTCGTTGCAGATGCAGATTATTTCCCTGGACTACAACACCTATGTCGGCAAGATAGGCGTGGGCCGCATCAACCGCGGACGGATCCGTGCCGCCCAGGATGTCGTGGTGAAGTTTGGCCCCGAAGGTCAGCCGATCAAGGCACGGGTCAATCAGGTATTGAAATTCAAAGGTCTGGAACGCGTGCTGGTGGATGAGGCTGAAGCAGGCGACATTGTGCTGATCAACGGTATCGATGAAATCGGTATTGGTTGCACTCTGGTCGATCCCGCGAACCAGGAAGCATTGCCCATGTTGCGCATCGATGAGCCAACCCTGACGATGAACTTCATGGTCAATACTTCGCCCCTCGCAGGCCGGGAAGGCAAATTCGTGACCAGCCGTCAATTGCGTGAACGTCTGGATCGTGAACTAAAAGCCAATGTGGCGCTGCGTGTGAACGAGACCGACGACGATACCGTTTTCGAGGTCTGCGGCCGAGGTGAATTACACCTGACGATTCTATTGGAAAATATGCGCCGCGAAGGCTACGAGCTTGCCGTGTCGCGTCCACGCGTGATGTACAAGGAAGTCGATGGCCAGCGTATGGAGCCATACGAATTGTTGACGGTGGATATCGAGGATCCGCATCAAGGCGGCGTCATGGAAGAGCTGGGCCGACGTAAGGGCGACCTGCTTGATATGGCCGCCGACGGTCGTGGCCGTACGCGCCTTGAATACCGGATTCCGGCACGTGGCCTGATCGGTTTCCAGGGTGAATTCATGACCCTGACGCGCGGCACCGGCCTGATGAGTCATATTTTTGACGACTACGGTCCCGTGCGCGAAGGCGGCGTCGGCGAGCGCCGCAACGGCGTGCTGATTAGTCAGGACGATGGCGCGGCCGTGGCCTACGCCTTGTGGAAGCTGCAAGACCGCGGACGTATGTTTGTTTCGCCGCAGGAGCCGCTGTACGAGGGCATGATCATCGGCATCCACAGTCGTGACAACGATCTGGTCGTTAACCCGATCAAGGAAAAGAAGCTGACCAACGTGCGTTCATCGGGCAAGGACGAGCACATTGATCTGGTTCCACCGATTCAGATGTCGCTGGAGTACGCGGTAGAGTTTATTTCGGACGACGAATTGGTGGAAGTGACGCCAAAGTCGATACGCCTGCGCAAGCGCTACCTGCAGGAACACGAGCGTCGCCGTAGTGCGCGCGACTCGAACTAAATCGAACTGGTTCATTAAGATCGCCACTCGTCACTTGACGGGTGGCGGTTTTTTTTGTTGGGCTTGCACTGCGGTAACGGCGATCATGTAGTAAATGTCATCGACGCTGCAGCCGCGCGACATATCGTTTGCTGGTTTGTTCAGCCCCTGCAGGATAGGTCCGATGGCAGTGGCGTGGCCCATTCGTTCCGCCATCTTGTACGCAATATTGGCCGCGTCCAGATTCGGAAATATAAGCACGTTTGCCCGTCCATGTACGGCCGACCCTGGCAGCTTGCGCGCAGCGACTTCCGGCACGATGGCGGTGTCCAGCTGGACTTCGCCATCGATGGCAATGTCAGGCCGTTGAGCCCGCACCAGTTCCGTCGCGCGCCGCACACGCGCTACGCGCGAATGGCGTGCGCTGCCATTGGTCGAGAAGGACAGCATGGCGACTCGCGGCGGTTCGTTCAGCAGCAACTGCGTGTTGTCGGCGGCGGCGATTGCAATGTCCGCCAGTTGTTGCTCGGTGGGATCGATGACAATGCCGCAATCGGCGAAGATCATGGCCCGCGTGTCGGTGTGGAAAGGCTCGTCGCGCAGCATGATGAAGAAGCTCGAGATCTGCCGGCCGCCTGGACCAGGCCCTATCAGACGTGTTGCTTGGCTTACGACTTCGGCGGTCGTGTGATCCGCGCCGGCCAACGCCGCGTCCGCATGGCCGGTATGCACCATAAGCAAGCTGAAGGTCAGCGGGTCCAACACCGCTTGCGCCGCCTGCTCCAGCGTCATTCCGCGCTTTTGACGCAAGATCACCATAGCCTCCTGCAATTCGGTGACCAGATCGGATTGTGCAGGGTCGACGAGTTCAACGGCGGACAAGTCCACTCCATACTGATGGGCGACTTTTTCAGCTGTGGCGGGGTTCCCGACCAGGATAATATCGGCCAGCCCATCATGTGCCGCGCGCCGGGCTGCCTGAACTATCCGGTGATCATGGCCTTCGCAAAGAACAATACGCGTGCGCGATTGCCGCGCCAGCCCAATAATATGATCGAGTACCTGCATTGCGCCATTCCGTCTGTAACCTGCCAGACTCAAGCATAATCCTTATACTTGTCCAGCAGGCGCACGGGCTTCGATAATGCGTCGCGCCGGAAAGGATCTCCCAATTCGCGTGTACACATTATCTCTACAATTGTGGTTTTTCCGGCATTCATCTGCAGATCAATGGCCTTCCTGAATGCGGGGCCTACGTCTTCAAGCCGGTCGACCACGATGCCCTCGGCGCCCATGGCAATGGCAATGCCGGCAAAGCTGGGATTTTCCAGTTCGCCGGCAACGAAGCGCCGACTGTAGAAGTCAACCTGGTTCTTTTTCTCGGCGCCCCACTGGCGGTTATTGAATACCACTGCGGTCACGGGAATATGGTGACGAACGCACGTCATGGTTTCCATCAGGCTCATACCCCATGCTCCATCACCCACATAAGAGACTGCGGGTCGATGAGGCGCGGCAACCTTTGCCCCGATGATCGCGGGGAAGGCATAGCCGCAGTTGCCCCAGCTCATGGCGGCAAAAAAGCTGCGCGGCTTCTCGAACCGCAGGTAACTATTGGCCACGGAGTTGATGTTGCCGATATCGGTCGACACCATGACGTCAGCAGGCATGTGTTTTTCCAATTCTCGCAGCACTTGGCGCGGGTGCAGGAAATTGCCGGGTTCGTTCTTGTGTTGGTTGATTACGTCCAGGCTGTAATCGTCCAGCTCGTGCGTCCAGGCATCCAATTCGCGTTCCCAGGCGGCTTTCTCGGTTTGAATGTCGTCGTGGCGCGCTTGTTTCGTGGCGTCGCAGGCGAGCGGTGCGCCATTCAGTCGTTGGCTTAGTGCAAGTGCGGCCGCCTTTGCATCGCCGCAAATGCCCACTGTAATTTTTTTGACTAAACCCAGCATTCTGGCGTCGGCGTCGATTTGTATGACTTTGGCGTGGCTGGGCCAATAGTCCATGCCATGCTGGGGCAACGTACCGAACGGACCCAGCCGCGTGCCAAGTGCCAGGACCACATCCGCACGAGCCAGCAGTTTCATGGCCGCTTTCGACCCTTGATAGCCCAGCGGGCCGCAACACAGCGGATGGCTGGCCGGAAATGAGTCATTGTGCAGGTAGCTGTGAACGACCGGAGCGCCCAGGCGTTCAGCCAGGGCCTGGCATTGCTCGACCGCATCGGCCATGACGACGCCGCCTCCGGAAACGATCACAGGGAACTGCGCGCTTGCCAGCAATGCGGCGGCCTGATCCAGGCTGCGCCCGCTACCGGCACCACGTTCGATGTTCAACGGTGCAGAAATGGCCGTCGTGATTTCGCCGTAGAAGTAGTCGCGGGGGATATTCAATTGTGTTGGCCCCATTTCGAACAGGGCGCGGTCAAAGCACCGGGCCGCATATTCGGCCATACGGGCCGGGTGGGTGACATGCGCTTGATATTTCGTGAACTCCTGGAACATGGGCAGTTGCCTGGTTTCCTGGAAGCCGCCCAGCCCGATGCCCATGGTGCCGGCCTCCGGCGTAATGATGACGACGGGTGAATGGGCCCAGTACGCGGCGGCAATTGCGGTGACGCAGTTGCTAACCCCCGGACCATTCTGGCCGATAACGACGCCATGGCGGCCACTGACGCGCGCGTAGCCGTCGGCCATGTGGCCGCCACCTTGCTCGTGGACAACGGAGATGAACTGGATGCCTGCGGGAGCGAAGATGTCCATGGCGTCCATGAAGGCCGACCCCATGATGCCGAAGATCCGGGTTACGCCATGGGCCGCAAGGGTTTCAACGAGGGCTTCGGAGGGCGTCATTCGTTGCGCGAGCCCCGTGTCGGGCAAGGAAGTCTGCGACGGTGATGTGTTGTTGGCTGTGGGGGAGTTGTCCATGGGTGCAAGCTCCTGGGACGTTGAGCATGTTGGGGCGGAACGGGGGCCAAGTATCTGACGTTGGTTATCTTGCAAATTCTATTCCGGACCGGTCGAAAGTCAATCCGGCTCGTGTCTGGTATATGAAGCGGCGCCGGTCTGTAACTGTGACATCGTGTCCAGTATCTAAACCGGCGCCGGTCCGTAATTGTGCCATCGTGTCCAGTATCTAAACCG
>CAZONP010000129.1:0-7309 GCA_964581155.1 uncultured Candidimonas sp.
GAAGGTCAGGCTCTTGCTGCAGGGAAGGGCGGAATACGCAATGCAGTACCGGGCCTGCCGCTACATGTACAACGATCTGCTGGCCGACGGCATGGAGATCCACGAATACATGGCGAGCTATCTGCACGCGAAGGTGGCGGTGATCGACGACTACGCCATGGTCGGCTCTTCCAACCTCGACCCCTTCAGCCTGCTGCTGGCGCGCGAGGCCAATGTGTTCATCGACGACGCGGGCTTCGCTCGCGAACTCCAGTGCGCCCTGGAAGGGCAGATGGACGGCGACGCCCGTGTGGTGACGGTGGAACACCTTAAAAAGCGCAACATCGTCCAGCGCACCCTGGACGCGTTCTCGTATCTCATGCTGCGTGCCGGCGTGGCGCTCACCGGCAAATCGGCGCAATATTGAGCGGCGCGTGCGCTGAGCGCCGCGCGGTGACTTCCGCACTCGGGCGTGAAGCAGCATCGGCGGCGCGTGGGGTACGACGCCTTGCCGTTCACGCCGCCGCCGCGTCTCATGTATCCTTGAAGATCAAAGTTTTCCGGGGAAACGCTCCCCGCCATGTTGAAGTTCAAAGGAGAACGCATGAAGACCAAAGCTGCCGTAGCCTGGAAAGCCGGTGAACCACTGACGATCGAGGACGTCGAGCTGCAGGGTCCCAAAGCATTCGAAGTGCTGGTGGAAGTCAAGGCAACGGGCATCTGCCACACCGATTACTACACGCTTTCCGGGGCGGACCCTGAAGGCCTGTTTCCCGCGATCCTGGGGCACGAAGGCGCGGGTGTGGTACTGGAAGTCGGCGCCGGTGTCACCACGCTCAAACCCGGCGACCATGTGATTCCGCTCTATACCCCCGAATGCCGGCAGTGCAAGTCGTGCCTGTCGCGCAAGACCAATCTCTGCACGGCGATCCGGGCGACGCAGGGCAAGGGCATGATGCCGGACAACACCAGCCGCTTCACTGTCGGCGGCAAACCCGTGCACCACTACATGGGCACTTCCACCTTCTCGAATCACATCGTCGTTCCCGAGATCGCCTTGGCGAAAATCCGTAAGGATGCGCCGTTCGATAAGGTTTGCTACATCGGCTGCGGCGTTACCACGGGCCTTGGCGCCGTCCTGTTCACCGCCAAGGTGGAAGCAGGCGCCAATGTGGTCGTGTTCGGGCTGGGCGGCATTGGCCTGAATGTGATTCAGGGCGCGAAAATGGTCGGCGCCGACAAGATCATCGGCGTTGATCTCAATCCGGAGCGCGAAGCCATGGCCCGCGAGTTCGGCATGACGCATTTCATCAACCCGAACGAGGTCGAGAATGTCGTCGACCATATCATTCAGCTTACCGACGGCGGGGCCGATTATTCCTTCGAGTGCATAGGCAACACGAAGGTCATGCGCCAGGCGCTCGAGTGCTGCCACCGGGGCTGGGGCAAGTCGATCATTATCGGTGTGGCCGAAGCCGGCGCGGAAATCTCGACCCGGCCTTTCCAATTGGTCACGGGGCGCGAGTGGAAGGGCTCGGCGTTCGGCGGCGCGCGCGGGCGTACGGATGTTCCCAAGATCGTGGACTGGTACATGGACGGAAAGATCAATATTGACGACTTGATCACGCACAAGCTTGGCCTGGAGCAGATCAACGAGGGCTTCGAGCTTATGAAGCGTGGGGAATCCATACGCTCGGTGGTGGTGTACTAATGGCGGCCACCCAACTTGAATTGATTAGCGAGCACCGCTGCTTTGACGGCATACAGCGCTTCTACCGCCATGACTCCCGGGCAATCGGTCTGCCCATGCGTTTTTCGGTGTACGTCCCGCCACAGGCCCAGGAGGGACGTGTGCCGGTCCTGTTTTTCCTGGCCGGCCTTACCTGCACTGAAGAAACATTCATGATCAAGGCGGGCGCGCAACGCTGGGCTGCCAAGCATGGGCTGATGCTGGTGGCGCCCGACACCAGTGCGCGCGGCGCCGGCGTGCCGGGGGAAGATGATGACTGGGACTTGGGAACTGGCGCCGGCTTCTATCTCGATGCGACGCAGCCACCCTGGAGCGCCCATTACCGTATGGAAACGTACGTTGCGGATGAACTGCGCGGCCTGGTAACGACCGTCCTGCCCGGTGATGCCGCCCGTGTGGGCGTGTTCGGCCATTCCATGGGTGGACATGGCGCCTTGGTGTTGGCGCAGCGCCATCCCGGCCGGTTTAGGTCGGTTTCGGCCTTCGCGCCTATTGCCGCGCCTTCGCGCTGCCCATGGGGCGAGAAGGCATTCACCGCTTATTTGGGTAGCGATCGTGCGGATTGGGCGGGCTATGACGCCACCCTAATGATGGAAAAAGCCCAGCAGCCGTTTACGGGGGAAATACTGATCGACCAGGGCCTGGCCGATGGCTTTCTGCAGGAGCAGCTATACCCCGATGCCTTCGAAGCGGCCTGCGCGCGGGCGGGGCAGGTGCTTACGCTGCGCCGCCACGAAGGCTACGACCACGGGTATTACTTTATTTCCACCTTCATGCAAGACCATATCGCCTTCCACGCGGAGCAACTGGCAGCGAAGTGACCCCAATGGCGCTTATTGGATCAGGCGCCATTGGCCGTCTTTGACGGTGATCAGTTCACGGCCGCGGTTGTCAAAACCGCTGTGATCCTCCGGGGTCATGTTGTAAACCCCTTGTGTGCCGACAAGTTCTTTGGTCTGTTCCAAGGCATCGCGCAACGCGCTGCGGAACTCCGGTGTGCCGGGTGCGGCAATTTTGGCGGCGATCGGAATGGCGCGTTCCAGCAACAAGCCGGCGTCGTATACGTTGGCTCCGAACGTGGCTGGCGCGCTGCCATGCAACTCGGTATAGCGGTCGATGTAGGCTTGCGCGATGGTCTTGGACGGGTTGCTATCGGCGATCTCAGGCAATACCAGCATGAGGCTGGCGGCCAGTACCGTGTTCTCGACGTCTTTGCCGCCCAGCTTCAGGAATGCGGGCAATGCGGCGCCGTGCGTCTGGTAGAACTGCCCTTTATAGCCTTGCTTGACCAGAGTTGCCTGGGGCAGCACGGCGGCGGTGCCCGTGCCGGCAACCAGCACCGCATCGGGCTTGGCGGCCAGGATCTTCAAAGCTTGCCCGGTGACGGAACTGTCTGAACGAACATAGCGTTCAGTGGCCACCAACTTGATACCCCGCTGCTTGGCAAGCTCGGTGAAGACGCGCAGCCAGTTTTCGCCGTAGGCATCATTGAAACCAATGAAGCCCGCAGTCTTGACGCCTGACTGCATCATGTGGCCGACCAACGCCGTGGCGATGAGATCATCGTTTTGCGTGGGCTTGAACACCCATTTCTTCTGCGGCGTCATTGGCAGAATGACTGAAGCCGTACCCACAGGCGAAAGCATGGGGGTGCCGCTCTCGGCGACAAACTGAATGACCGCCATGGCATTGGGCGAGCCGGTCGGTCCGATGAAGGCGTCTACCTTGTGTTCGGAAATGAGCTTCTTGAAGATCGTGACAGTTTGCGTTGGATCGCTGGTGTCGTCCATGGAGACGTACTCCACCGTCAAATTGCCTATGGTGGTGGGCAGCAGCGGCACAGTATTCTTTTGAGGGATCCCGACCATGGCAGTGGGCCCGGTGGCCGACGTGACAACGCCTATCTTCACCTGGGCTTGTGTGGCGGGAACGCTCAAGACGGCAAGCAGGGCGGCGGTTGCGGCAAGGATTTTGGGCAGCATGGACTCTCCGGAAGTAATGCGCGAACGCGGTAAAAACAGCTGAAATACATACAAAACGGTGAACTTTCCCGTGATTTTACGTTCTTATCGGCACATGGACGATTTTTGCGTCAGGGGGTTAGCACTCCAAGCCCCAGAGTGCTAATATAAGACACTACCATCTCCACGAGGACCGTTTATCCGATGACCCATAGCAATCAATCGCTGACACTGACCAACAACCAGTTGGCCATGGCTATCTCCAATCCGGGCGCGCTCGGCACGATCGAGGCATACATCAGTGCCGTCAATCGCCTGCCCATGCTGACGCCGGAACAAGAGCTGGCACTCGGTCAGCGCCTGCGGGACCAGTCCGACCTGGACGCGGCCCGTCAATTGATTACATCGCATTTGCGTCTGGTTGTTTCCATAGCCCGCCAGTATCTTGGCTATGGACTGGCACACGCCGATCTTATCCAGGAAGGCAACGTAGGCCTGATGAAGGCGGTGAAACGCTTCGACGCGGACCGCGGTGTGCGTCTGGTGTCGTTTGCCGTGCACTGGATCAAGGCGGAGATCCATGAATACATCGTGCGTAACTGGCGCATGGTCAAGGTTGCCACCACCAAGGCGCAGCGCAAACTTTTCTTCAACTTGCGCCGCATGCGCCCGGATGGCCAGACGCTAAACCCCGAACAAGTCGACACCATTGCGCGCGAACTGAATGTGCGTCCGGAAGATGTCAGCGAAATGGAAGTTCGCATGTCGGGGCGTGAAATGGCCCTTGAATTGCCAGGCGGCGACGAAGACGGCTACGCGCCCATTGCGTATTTGTCCGACGAGGGCTGGGAGGAACCTTCCTATGTACTGGAGCGGCGTGCGGAAGACGCCTTGCACGGCGCCGGGCTGGAAAATGCGCTCGAAGGGCTTGATCCGCGTTCCAAGCGTATCGTCCAGGCGCGTTGGCTGCAAGACGACGGCGGCGCCACGCTGCACGATCTGGCCAAGGAATTCGGGGTGTCGGCCGAACGCATTCGCCAGATCGAGGCGGCGGCATTCAAAAAGCTTCGTGTGGCGCTACAAGACTAATCAGCACTACGCCGTACGGCCGACATATAGTTTTACATCTCGCCCGCCGAATTACCGAACTTATCGTCAGGGTCATGCACTAACACTACATAGACAATGCGTTCTGGCATGCGATGCGCGGGCCCATTGCTCTATCGTCCGCTTCGGCTTCTCCTCTTCCCCTCCCTTTTGAAGCGGATGTTTCGGGACACCAGCAGGTGTCCCTTTTTTCATCTGTCAAAAAAAAAGACGGTCTTCGCGAAAACCAGGCCAAAAAAGCGATATCCTCGACGTTATAAACAGCGCGTTTCATGTTTCATCTACGCGCTGTTGAAGCGACAGGACATATACGGGAAGCGCGCATGCAGATTGGACACCTGGTTTTTGGCTTGGCCGGCTTGCTGGCGCTTGTATCATTCATGCCGCCGCTTGCCGGGAGACTACGCCTGCCGTATTCGGTCCTGCTGGCCGTGGTCGGCATGCTGCTGGGTCTGATCATTCATGTGCATAGTTGGGCGCCGCTGGTAATGGGCGATTTCCTCGATTCGCTGCAAAACTTCGAGGTGTCGTCGGAAACCTTTCTCTTCGTCTTTCTCCCCATTCTATTGTTCGAGACTTCGCTCGCGCTGAATGTGCGCCGCTTGCTTGACGATGTCGGCCCCATCCTCATGATGGCTATCGTAGCGGTGGTCGTTTGCACCGCAGCGGTCGGCTTCTCGATCAACGCCGTGTCCAGCTATGGCCTGGTGGTTTGCCTGATGCTGGGCGCTATTGTCGCAACGACCGACCCCATTGCCGTGGTGGGGGTATTTCGCGAGGTGGGCGCGCCGAAACGACTGACTACGTTGGTGGAAGGCGAGTCGCTATTCAATGATGCCGCCTCTATTGCCCTGTACACGGTACTCCTGACCGTTCTCTATGGGGGAAAGCAATTGTCCATGGGAACGGTGCTTTACAGTTTTCTCGTCAGTTTCATTGGCGGGGGTGTGGTCGGATTCCTGATGGCCAGGCTGACCAGCAGCCTGTTCATCTGGTTGCGCGGCTGGCCCACGGCGGAGATCACGCTTACGATTGCGCTGGCGTATCTCACGTTCTATGTCTCGGAGCACTATCTGGGGGTGTCGGGTGTCGTGGCCACTGTGATCGCGGGCTTGGTGACTGGGTCCACCGGGCGCACCCGCATGTCGCCCACCACTTTCGAACAACTGTCCGCTTCATGGGCGCAGTTCGGCTTTTGGGCAAACTCCCTGATCTTCGTCTTTGCCGCCATGTTGATTCCGCGCATGCTGGCGGACACGACCTGGACACAGGTGATGCTGGTGCTGTTGGTATTTGCCGTGACGCTGGTCGCACGGGGTGCCATGGTGTTCGCTGTCTTGCCGCTACTTGGACTGACACGGTTCGGCACCAAGGTCAGCCCGGCCTACCGAATCGTCATGTGGTGGGGCGGGCTGCGCGGCGCCGTTTCGCTGGCGCTTGCGCTGGCCGTCACCGAGCAAAGCAATGTGCCCTACGAGGCTCGGCAATTCATTGCGGTAGCAACCACCGGGTTTGTCTTGATGACGCTGTTCATCAACGGCATCAGCTTGCGCCCGCTTATCCGCAGGCTTGGCCTGAATGAGTTGTCGCCGTTTGATCGCACGCTGCGTAACCAGGCCCTGGTGGTGGCGCTGGAAGACTTGCGCGACAAGGCGGATGAAATTGCGCGCAACGAGCAAATTGGAACCGACGTTCTGGGGCGTGTGCATGCCGTGTTCGATGCCGCGCAAACCAGCGTGGACGGCAGCGAGCTTAACCAGATGTCGCACGACCAGAAAGTGGCCATGGGCCTGGCCATGTTGGCGGCACGCGAAGAAGAAATGTTCTTTGATACCTTGAAGGCCCAAGTGGTGGACTGGCGTACGGCCGAGTCACTGCTGGCCCGAGCCGAGCGCCTGAGCGACGCGGTGCGCAGTGGCGGCCAGGCGGGCTTTGAAGCGGCCATTGCGGCCGACCTGCGCTATTCCAGGCCGTTCAGGCTGGCGTTGCGCCTGCATTACCTTTTCGGCTTCCAAGGCTTGCTGGTGCGTGAGATTGGGAAGCGGTTCGCCAACCTCATGAGTAAGCGCTCGGTGGCCAAAGCGCTGATAAAGTTCGCGGAAAAAGAAATTACGCCGTTGCTTGGCCCGGAGGTGACGGCAGCCATCGTCCAGGCGCATCGACGCCGCCTGGTGTTGCTGGAAAATTCACTGTATGCCCTCAATCTGCAATATCCAGTGTTCGCCCACTGGCTGCAGGAATCGTATTTGGGCCGCATGGCCAGGGCGCGCGAGCGGCTGCGCTATCGCGACATGCTGGCGCAGTCGCTGATTACGGGTGAAATGTATTCAGACCTGATCAAGCAGATCGACAATCGCTGGAGCCACATCAACGAGCGTCCGGCACTGGACATTGCGATCGGCGCCAACGAACTTATTCAGCGTGTACCCATGTTCGCGGGCCTGCCGCCGGAGACGCTAAAGGCCATAGGCAAGCTGTTGAAGCCTCGGCTGGCCGTGCCGGAACAGGAAGT
>CAZONP010000130.1:0-5415 GCA_964581155.1 uncultured Candidimonas sp.
GGCAAGGGCGGTGTTTCGTATCTGCTCGAGCAGGAGCATGGCTTGGTGCTGCCGCGACGCCTGCAAATCGAATTCAGCCGGGCCATTCAGCGCGTCACCGACGAAACCGGGGCCGAAGTCACGGCGACGAAAGTCTACGACGTCTTCGCCCAGGAGTACCTGGACCGGAACGAGCCGTTGAAACTGGTGCAGCACCGCATTACCGGCAATCCAAAAGCCGACGCCGGAAAGCAGTTTGCCATAGAACTGGAACTTGAAGACGATGGCGTGACGCGTCGTTTGGTTGGCGAGGGCGATGGTGCCATCTCGGCATTCGTGAACGCCCTGGATGCAAACATACGCATCATGGATTATCACGAACACGCCATCGGCACTGGTACGAATACGCGTGCCGCGTCGTATGTGGAATTACGGGTGGGCGATTCACCCACCGGTTTTGGGGTCGGCATTCACGGCGACATCGTTACTGCATCGTTTATGGCAATACTAAGCGCCGTGAATCGGCATACCGCCACGCAAGCGGCCAGCCAAGCCGCCGAGGCCGTAACGGTCTAAGCGGCGCGCCGGCGTTTAGAAGCCTACGGTCAACCCTGGCAAATCAACGGTCACCCGTTGTTTTTCCAGGGCCATGACGGCCTGTACCGCAAATTCACGGCCTTGCTCGGTGTCTTGGGACAATTCAGCCGAGCCCAGGGCTTCGGCCACGCCAAGAATCTTGTCCAGCAGCAAGACTTTACCGCTTGCCCGCATGGGCTCGCAGCCCAGCCGCGCCCATGTCGCGTCGAACCAGTCGCGCGCGGCCGCCGACGCCTCTCCGCCCGGAACGGCATCCACAACGATTTCGGCCGATTGCCGGGCGTTAAATATAACGGTCACAACACTGCGCATACTCACTCCAATGGTTCTAGCGGGATTTAAGTCATTTAGGTCATTTAGCGGGCAAGAGTACGCAAAGCCGACAATTTTGAATGTCGGCCAAGCGACATTGGCGCTGGAGCGCCACCTGCCGGGCTTACCAAATAGGCGCCGGTTCCCAAATTACGTCTGCATCGTGCTCGCGCGATAAGCGCAGCATGGCCAGCAATGGAAAGGCGCGACGCCGGAAACTGACGGGCTGGGCGATGGGGTGAGTCTTGGTGTCGCTATCGTCGTCGGTGTCCTCCGAATATTCGGCTTCGGTATTGATGGCGATGGCGTGCTCAATTCCCTTGATAGCGTCTTCGAGCTGATCGCGCGTGATGACGCCGCGCTCGGGCAGCGTATCCGTGTAGGGCTTGCCGGCGGCCTTGAGTATGGGCAATGCGTGTTTCGAGAACATGAGCACTTCGGCTGCTGCTTTAGAGTGAAAGACGACTAGCATTTGCGGTTTCCCTCAGTGGACACATCGCTACAGTACTGCAACTCGGCACCCATGCCAAGCTGCAACATAGCGTATCGAGTCGTGGGGGGAAATCGCGTGCGGCGGACGCTACTTCTTATGCTGTTATGGGGGGCGTTATGGCCCTCGGGAATGGTGCGCGCGTCACCCGCTTGCGGGCCATCGGCGCTGGGCGCGCCATGCGAAGAAGGCGGCGCTGCGGTGGCGCCCGGGGCGGAGCCTGCCATCAACCTCGGGGCGGGCAATCCCGTCCATGTCGCCACCGGCAACAAGTATCAAAAAGAAACGGACCTGTCGGACTCCGCAGCCCATCCCGGCCTGGAAGTCGTGCGCCACTACAACGCGCTGGACACGCGCCCGTCGCCGCTGGGCCGCGGTTGGCGTCTTTCTTATGACGCGCAGTTGTTCGACATGGGTGGGCGCCGGCAAATCGTCCAACCCGATGGCAGCCGAATCGACTTTACGACGGTGAAGGGCAACTCCCTTCCCAATGCCCATGGCACATTGCGCGCGGACGGCTCCATGTGGGTCTGGACGTGGCGTACCGGGCGGCAATTGTGGTTCGACCGCAGCGGTCGGCTCATCCGCATTCTTGCGGGCGCCCGTTCCGCAGGCGCTGTGGCGGATCTGCGCATCGAGCGTCACGCCGGCCCGAGCCCATTGACAGGCGAGATCAGCTCAATTATCAATACTGCCGGCCATGCCCTGACATTCGCGTATCGGATCATTGACGCACAGGCTTACCTGGACAGCATCGATACACCATTGGGGCGCTACACCTACGACAGGGACGCACACCTTCGGCTGGCCGCCATGGCGCGGCCCGACGGCATGCAGCGCCGCTACTTGTACGAACCGCGCTGGCAAAGCGGAAACACGTTCGCATTGACCGGCATAGAAACGCTTGCGGCTGCCGATGCCCAAGCGGTGCGCACGAACTCGTGGGCGTACGACGTGCAAGGCCGGGCCACGTTATCCGTGCGGGGCCATCCCGCTGCATCCACCCATAGGCTGGAATTTCGCTATGTACGCAAGCCTACCCGGGGATTCGACGGGCTAACCGTCGTCACCGACGAAAAGGGCCGCACAACACAATTCGAGACGGCGCTGCGTGGTGGCCGGTACGTTGTTACGGCCGTGCGCGGGGCCGGATGCGCGGGTTGCGCCGCGCCGGGCAGCAGCGCCGCCTACGACCCGGAAGGCCGGCTCACGCAGATCAACGGAACGCATATCTTGCGACATCCCGACGGATCGATTCGCCGATTGGCGCCCCATGCACCTGGCTGGCCTCAATTGGCGCTGCATTACCGGCCAGACGGCCAGCGCGTTTCATGGTCATCCACGCCCACGGGCGCCGAACACATCGCCTACAACAGCGCCCGACAGCCGGTGCAACGCAGCTGGGCCAACGGCGATGGCGTCACGTATGACTATGATCCGCAGGGCCGGCCGAGGCGTCTGGTCGAAACCAGCGCCCGCGCACGCATGGAAACCACGTTGACTTGGCGCGGCGCAAGACTGGCGCACGTTGCGCATCCTCATGAATCCGAGACGCGTGACTACGACGAGCACGGCCGCCTGACGCAACGCCAAGTGTCGCGGCTATCCGCCCATTCAGACACGCGTATTCACTACCAGGAAGCCTTCGGGTACGACGCCGCGCATCGCCTGATACGCCACGAGCTGCCCGAAGGGGGTGCGCTGACGTACCGATGGGGTGCCGACGGCCGGCTGGCGGGCATAAGCTGGAGCGATACCGGCGGCACCGAGCGCACCGTCATCGACAGCACGCCGGGCGTACCGGGCTATCGCCACGGCAATGGCCTGCGGTCCCTGGCCATTCTGAACGCGCGCGGCCAGGCCGCGTTATGGGCCGTTGGCCGGCCTGAAGGCATCCTGTGGACTCAGGCGATCACCTACGATGATCGTGGCCGCCTGATCGGGGAAAAACATCGCTATGCAAGCCTGCAGCGCACCGACACGTGGACCTACGCCTACGACGCCACATCGCGCATGGTGGGGGCGCATCCAAACACGACCGAGGCGGCGGTCTGGTACGCATGGAACAGGGATGGCTCGCTTGCCGCCGTGCGTCACGCGGGTGTCAGCCGCAAGCCTGCCACTGTGCGCGATGCGTCGGGCCTGGCATCCGCTCTCGACGGCAGTTTCCTGGCTTACGGCCCCAACCGCCGCCTGGCGCACGTTCAACACCCGACGAAGCCGGCGGTGGAGTATTTTCATAATGCCTACGGCCACCGGATTGCGCGGCGCGCCAAGGGCGCCAATATCGACTACTTCCATCTCGACAATCAATTGGCCGCCGAATCGACTCGCGCGCAGCACCTGCCCGCACCGGACCCCCACGGGGGCTCGCCTACGGCCAGGCCGCACGCCCCACTGTCGATTACCCGGCGCTATATTCATGCCGGCCTCGTTCCCGTGGCCTTCATCGACTACGGCCTCACCGATAATCCGCCGGCCGGCGACCCGGCCGGCGGACGCCTCACCGGCCAAGGACGGCTGTTTGCGATCCACGCCGACCTGATCGGCGCGCCCCGCATGGTCACTGACGCCAACCAAACGGTCCGGTGGCTGGCGGCTTACGATGCCACCGGCGTCGCGCAGCGCCTGGCCGGCGACCTTGATCTGGACCTGCGCCTGCCCGGCCAGGTGTTCGACGCTACAACCGGCTGGCACGATAATATTTTTCGCACCTACGTGCCTGCGCTGGGACATTACCTGGAACCCGACCCTCTGGGTCCCGTGCCCTGGAGCCAGGCATACGGCTATGCCGGGCAGCAGCCGCGCCGCCACGCCGATCCACTGGGCCTCATGCTGTTCGCCTTCGACGGCACACGCAACGGCCCCAATACCCGCAGCAATGTCTGGAAAATGAGCCAGACTTATCGCGATGGGCCGGTGTTCTACCATTCCGGCCCAGGCACACCCTTGTACGTCAACTGGGACGCCATCACCGGCTGGCAGGCGTCACGCATCATCGATAACCAATGGCAGTCGCTCTTGAACGCCCTGGCCAAGGACGGCAGCACCGCGCAGCCGCTGCCCATAGACATCCTGGGCTACTCGCGTGGTGCGGCGCTGGCGCGTCATTTCGGCAACCTCATCAACCAGCATGTCGACCGGGGCCTGTTCAGCTATACCGATGCGCTGCGCGGGCCAATCACCGCCTGTGTCGACCTGCGCTTCATGGGACTGTTCGATACGGTGGCGCAGTTTGGCTTGGCCGGCTCGCATAACGCCAACTACGACCTGACCGTCGCCGCCGCCTGGGAATGGGTGGCGCATGCCGTCGCACTGCATGAAAGGCGGTGGCTATTCCCCTTGTCCGGCGTAGCGGACACGAACGAGAACAACGTCATCGAGGCGCCGTTTATTGGGGCGCACGTCGACATTGGCGGCGGCGTGTTGCCCGGCGACAATGGGCCCGTGCCCAGCGGCGACCTTGCCGATGTCACCCTCAACTGGATGTTGTGGCAGGCCGGAGCCGCATCGACTGCCTTCGACACCCCTGCGGCAAGCGACCGCGTGGTCACCGACCCCATCCTGCACGATCAGCGCGCCGCGCTGTTGCGCTCGGTGCAGGATGGCGACCGCAGCGTGCACACGTCCAGTGGCTCGGTGCAGCATCAGTACCAGGACGACCATGCGCGGCTGGGGCGAGCGCAACGCAATGCCACCGAAGCCATGATCGATCGGGCCCAGGATAGTCGCAGCGACAGCGGCACCGATGTGGGCCGCATCGATATGTCGGGATATGCCCAATGGCTGCACGATGAACTGGGCTGGAGCGCATCGCTGCACTAAGGCCCGTGTAGCCCATGTACGGAGAAATCACGCTATCATTTAGGCCTTCTGGGCGTTTGTGTCTTTCAAGACCTTTCATGGCGCCCTCTCCTGCCCACTATGGGCTTTGCCATTTCCTCTTTCGCGTACCTTCGTCTTATGCTTGCAGGGCAACAACAACAGCTCATCTCACTTCTCCAGGCAGCCGTCGCCAAGGCACTGCCCGACGCCTC
>CAZONP010000130.1:5515-7297 GCA_964581155.1 uncultured Candidimonas sp.
AACAGCTCATCTCACTTCTCCAGGCAGCCGTCGCCAAGGCACTGCCCGACGCCTCACCCACCATTCTTCTGGAACGCCCCAAAGTCGCCGCTCATGGCGACGTGGCAAGCAATGTTGCCATGCAATTGGCGAAACCCGCCCGGCGCAATCCGCGTGAACTCGCCCAAGAGATCGTCCAGGCGCTGTTGAACGACCCCACCGCCCAGCAGCTGGTGGAAACGGCCGAGATCGCCGGCCCCGGGTTCATCAATTTCCGCCTGACCGCCGCAGCGCGCCAAGCAGTACTGACCGTTATCGCCGAGCAGGGAACCCGTTTCGGCCACAAGCCGGCCACTGGTGAAAAAGTCATGGTGGAATTCGTATCCGCCAACCCCACCGGCCCGCTGCACGTTGGCCACTCGCGTCAGGCGGCGTTGGGCGACTCCATGTGCCGCTTGTTCAGCTCACAAGGCTATGACGTAACCCGCGAGTTCTACTACAACGACGCAGGCAACCAGATCCACAATCTGGCTATCAGCGTCCAGGCTCGCGCGCGCGGCCTCGAGCCCGATTCCCCCGATTTTCCGGCCGACGGCTATAAGGGCGACTACATCGCCGACATCGCCCGCGACTTCCTGGCAGGCGAATCCGTCAAGGCCGCCGACGGGGATTCGGTCACCGCAACGAAGAACATCAGCGACCTGGACGACATCCGCGTCTTCGCGGTCGCGTATCTGCGACGCGAGCAAGACCTGGACTTGCAGGCCTTCGGCCTGGCCTTCGACAACTACTATCTGGAAAGTTCCCTGTACACCAGCGGGCGCGTCGACAAAACCGTCGCAGCGTTGGTGGCTTCGGGACATACCTACGAGAACGAAGGCGCCCTTTGGCTGCGCACCACAGAACTGGGCACCGGCGACGACAAAGACCGGGTCATGCGCAAGTCGGAAGGCGGCTATACCTATTTCGTGCCCGATGTGGCCTACCACGTGGCCAAGTGGGAACGCGGCTTCCACCACGCCATCAATATCCAGGGCAGCGACCACCACGGCACGATCGCGCGTGTGCGCGCCGGCCTGCAAGCGCTGGACATCGGCATTCCCAAGGACTTTCCTTCGTACATCCTGCACAAGATGGTCAAGGTGGTGCGCGACGGCGCCGAAGTGAAGATCTCCAAGCGCGCCGGCAGCTACGTCACCATGCGCGACCTGATCGACTGGGTGGGACAAGACGCGGTGCGCTACTTCCTGAGCCAGCGGCGTGCCGACTCGGAGTTCGTCTTCGACATCGATCTGGCGCTGTCCAAAAGTGAAGAGAACCCGGTGTACTATATTCAGTACGCTCACGCGCGCATCTGCTCCATGCTCGCACAGTCGGCGGGGTTGGCTGGCCAGATCGCCACCGCGCCGTTCGACAAGCTGGTTGCCCCGACCGAATTCGCCTTGCTGCAGCGCCTTGCCGAATTTCCGAACACGTTGGCCATGGCCACCCAGGAACTCGCGCCGCACCACCTGGCATTCTGGCTGCGCGATTGCGCCGCCGACTTCCATGCCTGGTATAACTCCGAACGCGTGCTGGTCGACGATAACGAGTTAAAGCTGGCACGCCTACGCTTGGCCATGGCCACGCAACAAGTCATTGCCGGCGGCCTTGAATTACTTGGGGTATCCGCCCCCGAAAGGATGTAAACCACTCTTATGGCCCGCACCAGTCGCAAATCTTCGTCCAAATCAGGCGGCAGCACGCTGTTCGGGGTGCTTATCGGCCTTATTGTGGGCCTGGCCGCCGCCGTTGCCGTCGCCC
>CAZONP010000131.1:0-7290 GCA_964581155.1 uncultured Candidimonas sp.
ACCGCCGTCATCATGACGGCCAGCTCGTCCACCATGCCGACAGCGGTAATGACGGAGTCCAGCGAGAACACAGCATCCAGCGCCACGATCTGCGCGATGACGATGCCGAAACTGGCATAGGCCTTTTTCTCGACCACCCCATGGGGCGTGCCTTCCAGGCGTTCATGCAATTCCGTGGTGGCCTTGACCAGCAGGAAAATGCCTCCCAGCAGCAAAATAAGGTCGCGTCCGGAGAACGAGAAGGTGCCTAGCGAGAACAGCGGTTCGGTAAGGGAGACGAGCCATGAAATGATGCTGAGCAGCGCCAGCCGCATGATGAGCGCCAGTGACAGCCCGATGAGCCGTGCCTTGTCGCGCTGATGCGGTGGAAGCTTGTCGGCCAGGATGGCGATGAAGACCAGGTTGTCTATGCCCAGGACAATTTCCAGGACAATCAAGGTCAGCAAGCCGACCCACATATTGGGATCTTGTAGGAGTTCCATAATCGCCATCTATAAAAAGCGGTGGGACGAGTGCTGTGGGAAGGGTGCGGCGGCCAGTATAGCGTGGCCAAACGGCAAAATTAAGCTACGTTTCGATTCGTATCATGGCGCCGAATAGGGCCAAAAAGCGGTTTGCGGTAAATTGAGGCCTGAAGAAACAAGAACACATTCCAAAAATAACCAACGGAGCAACACCACATGTTCAAAGTCTACGCAATAAATGGCATTACCCCGGTCGTGGACCCCACCGCCTACGTGCATCCCACCGCCGTGCTCATTGGCGACGTCATTGTTGGCCCCGGCGTGTATGTGGGTCCGATGGCAAGTTTGCGCGGCGATTTTGGGCGTATTGTCATGATGCAGGGTTCCAATGTCCAGGACACGTGCGTCATTCATGGGGTGCCTGAAAACGACACGGTGATTCATGTCGACGGCCATATTGGTCACGGAGCGGTGTTGCACGGTTGCACAATAGAGCGCAACGCCATGGTCGGCATGAACGCTGTCGTCATGGACCAGGCGGTTATAGGGGAAAACAGTATTGTGGCGGCCATGGCTTTCGTAAAGATCGGCCTTGCCGTACCGCCGCGCAGTTTGGTCGTGGGGGCGCCCGCCCGGGTCTTGCGTGAGCTTAGCGACGCTGAAATCGCCAACAAGTCAGTCGGCACAGGCATGTACCAACGGCTTGCCCAACGCTGTCGCGACACCATGCAGGCGGTGGACCCGCTGCCTTATGCCGAGGCCGACCGGGCCCGCTTGACCGCGGAAATGATCCGTCCGCTGCGCTAAACGGCGCCGGTCGCGGCGCGGCTTGCTTCAGTCGAAGATGTTGCCGTTCAGCAAGATGGAGCGGTCAATATTGTGGATGTCGGTATGTCCGCAAAAGCCCATGGTGATATCCAGCTCGTTGGCCAACATTTGCAGGCAGCGTTGCACCCCGGGCTCGCCCATGGCGCCTAGCGAATACAGGAACGGCCGGCCTATCATGGTGCCCTTGGCGCCAAGGGCAATGGCCTTCAGCACGTCTTGACCGGACCGGATCCCGCCATCCATCCAGACTTCAATCTCTTTGCCGACCGCATGGGCAATGGCGGGCAGGGCGGAGATCGACGACGGCGCGCCATCCAGTTGGCGTCCGCCGTGATTCGACACCACGATCGCATCGGCCCCGGTTTCTATGGCCAGGCGCGCGTCCTGCGCGTCCATGATGCCTTTCAGTATGAGCTTGCCGCCCCAACGCTTCTTGATCCACTCGATGTCTTTCCAGCTTAGGCTGGGATCGAATTGTTCGGCCGTCCAGGACGACAGCGAAGACAAGTCACCCACGCCTTTGGCATGACCCACGATATTGCCGAAGGAGCGGCGCTTCGTGCCCAGCATGTTCATGCACCAGCGAGGCTTGGTGGCCAGATTGACGAGGTTGGCGAGCGTTGGCTTGGGCGGCGTGGTAAGGCCGTTGCGGATATCTTTATGGCGTTGGCCAAGCACCTGCAAATCTAGTGTCAGGACCAGCGCCGAGCAGTTGGCCGCCTTTGCGCGGTCGATCAGGCGTTCGATGAAGTCCCGGTCGCGCATGACATAAAGCTGAAACCAGAACGGCTTGTGCGTATTGGCCGCCACGTCTTCGATGGAACATATGCTCATGGTGGACAGCGTGAACGGTACGCCGAACTTTTCTGCGGCGCGCGCGCCGAGGATTTCGCCATCGGCGTGTTGCATGCCAGTCAGCCCAGTGGGCGCGATGGCAACCGGCATGGTCACGTCTATGCCTATCATGGCGCTGCGATGCGTGCGCTTTTCGATATCGACGGCAACGCGCTGACGAAATTTCAGTTTCTGGAAGTCGGCCTCGTTCGACCTATAGGTGCCTTCCGTCCATGAGCCAGAGTCGGCATAGTCGTAGAACATTCTGGGTACACGCCGTTGCGCCAGTTGCCGGAAGTCTTCGGTGCAGGTGATCTTGGATGGATTTTGCAAAACAGGTCTCCGAATTATTAGTATGGTGCTCGTACGCCGGTAGGCCGGTCCGCCTGGCGACGCGTCATTTTACGCGTCGCCAGCTAAGGTGGATACGCAAAAGCATCTCCGTGAACGGCCTTTATCGAAATTGCTTCACTCGCAAGACACGCGAAAAATTCTATGGTATAGTTACGCCTCTTTCAGCGGCTGTAGCTCAGTTGGATAGAGTACTTGGCTACGAACCAAGGGGTCGTGGGTTCGAATCCTGCCAGCCGCACCAGCATATATAAGGGGTTACGTTTAATAGACGTAGCCCCTTTTGCTTTTTCAGATCGCGCCGTCAATCAACATAATGTTGTTTTAGGAGCGAAGTTTGAATGAATGCCAAGAAAACGCCCATTATTCGAGGCTCCCGAATTCAAATAGTGACTTTTCGTAAGAAAGCTTTTACCCTGAATTATTTGAAGATTCAACGGAAAGTGATTCATGAGCGTACTCGTTTCGAAAGCCGTGCTGCCCTTGGGGCTGCTTGTTTGCGGCGTCGCTTTTGCACAGACGCCGCCCAGCGCCGGCTCGCTGAATCAACAGATCGAAAGGCAGCAGGCGCCGCTTTCCCCCGCCAAAGCAAACCCTGAAATCCGCGTCGAGCAGGATGCCGCGCCGGCTGTGCCCAGCTCCGATGACCATAAAATTTTTGTTCGCAGCCTGCAGATATCAGGAGCGCACCAGTTTGCCGAAGCCGCGCTTCTGGAGGCGACCGGTTTTAGTGCCAGTAGCGAGTTGACGCTATCGGAGCTGCACACCATGGCAGCGAAGATCGCGCGCTATTACCATATGCACGGTTACTTGCTTGCCAAAGCTTATCTGCCAGCTCAAGACATCAAGAATGGGGTCGTGACGATCGCTGTGCTTGAAGGTCATTATGGCAAGGTCACTTTACGCAACAGCACCAATTTGTCGGATGACTTGGCCAACGGCTTGCTTAGCAACCTGAACATTGGCAATGCGGTTTTGATTGCTCCGCTTGAAACCAGCCTTTTGCTGCTGTCAGACATTTCCGGTGTGAACGTGAAATCAACCCTAGTGCCTGGCGCTTCAGTCGGTGCTTCCGACTTGATCGTCGATGTAACACCGGGCCAGCTCGTCACTGGAAATGTCGATGTCGACAATGGCGGCAATCGGTATACCGGCGCTAACCGGGTTGGCGCGACGGTCAACATCAACAACCCCACCGGACATGGAGATGTTGCGACGCTGCGGGCGCTGACGTCCGGTTCCGGCCTGAACTATGCGCGTGCTTCCTACCAGGTGCAAATCGACCGCGCCAAGGTGGGTGTGGCCTATGCCAGCATGCGTTATCGCCTGGGAGAAGAGTTCGAAAGCCTGCAAGCTAATGGAACAGCGCAGATCGCCAGCATCTACGGCAGCGTGCCGCTGATCCGGTCACGCAGCAATAATCTGTATGCGGTGATCAATTTCGATTCCAAGACGTTCAAGGACAAGGTGGATTCAAGTGCGACGCGCGAAAACAAGAAAGCCCGGGTGATGATGGCAAGCCTAACGGGCGATCATCGTGACGATTTCGGCGGTGGCGGGCTGAGTGCTTACGCATTCACCTGGACCACCGGGAAAATCGACATCAAGGGCGCGGCAGCACTCGCGACCGACGCAGCGACAGTGCGAAGCAACGGCCATTACAACAAATTCGGATTCAATGCCATGCGGCTGCAAAGGGTGACCGATACGCTTACGCTGTACGCCGCTGTGAACGGACAGTTTGCATCGAAGAATCTGGACACCTCGGAGAAGATGGGATTGGGCGGCGCCTATGGTGTGCGCGCTTATCCGGAAGGCGAAGCGTATGGCGACCAGGGATATGTGTTCAATCTGGAAGCCAGGGCATTACTGCCGCGGTTTTCGCAAAGGCAGTCGGGGCAGATGCACTTAATCGGATTTGTCGATACCGGCACGGTAAAGCTGAATAAAAATCCATGGGGAGTGGAGCAGAATCGTCGGACCCTTAGCGGTGCGGGGATTGGGCTTAACTGGGTGGACAACGACAATTTCGTAGTAAAGGCTTATTACGCCCGCAAGCTGGGCAATGCGACAGCAATGTCGGCACCAGACAAGTCAGGTCGCTTCTGGTTGCAGGCCACTAAATATTTTTAAGCGCGCCGTCAGGCAACGACTGCAACGAACATTGGTTCTACTCAGTCTTCAATAACACCAGGGGCCGCACAATGAACCGCACTTACCGCTCGATTTGGAACGAAAAAACCGCAACATTCATTGCGGTTCCCGAAAGTGCCAAAAGCGGCGACAGCAAAGCACGGGCGGGCGCAAGTATGGCGATTCGCGCGGGCTTTGCGCTGAAAGCACTGGCGGGCTCGCTGCTGGTTGCGTTCGGATCGACCAGTCATGCGTTGCCTGTCGGTGGCGAAGTCGTGGCCGGCAGCGCCACCGTCACCAGCGGAAATGGCACCATGACCGTCAACCAGACCAGTCAGAACGCGGCGCTAAATTGGCAAAGCTTCAATATTGGCGCGGCAGAAGCAGTGCGCTTTGTGCAACCCAACAGTAGCTCGGTCGCGCTCAACCGGGTGATTGGTTCGGACCCGTCGCGCATTCTCGGCAGCCTGACGGCCAACGGAAAAGTATTCCTGGTCAACCCAAACGGTATCCTGTTCGGCAAGGGGGCATCGGTCAATGTCGGCGGCCTGGTCGCGTCGACGCGCAACATCAGCGACAGCGACTTCATGGCAGGCAACTACAAGTTTGCCGGCACGGGCGGCGGCAGCATTCTGAATCAGGGGATCATCAACGCGGATGGCGGCTATGTGGCGCTGCTAAGCGCGCATGTCGCCAATGAAGGCACGATCAGCGCCAGACTTGGAACCGTCGCGCTCGCCGCAGGCGACGGCCTTACCCTCGATGTCGTCGGGGATGGGCTGTTGAACGTCGCGGTGAGCGAGGCTGCGGTAAATGCGCTGGTGCAGAACGGCGGAATGATCCAGGCCGATGGCGGGCACGTGCTGATGACTGCGCAGGCCGCCGGTAATTTGTTGAATACCGTGGTCAACAACACCGGCGTGGTTCAGGCGCGCACCATTGAAAATCGTGACGGCGTCATCAAGCTGCTGGGCGACATGCAAAGCGGCACCGTGAACGTTGGCGGCACGCTGGATGCCAGCGCGCCCAATGGTGGCAACGGCGGCTTTATCGAAACCTCGGCCGCGCATGTTCGAGTGCAGGACAGCGCGCGCATCACCACACTCGCACCAGATGGCAACACCGGCACTTGGCTGATTGATCCGACCGACTTCACCATTGCCACCGGTAGCGGCACAGAAACGACCTCAAGTATCGGTGCCGATAAGCTCTCCAGCACACTGGTCAACACTGACGTCAGGATCGAAACCGTTGCCAGCGGCTCGGAAAACGGCAACATCCACGTCAACAGCGCCGTCAGCTGGAGTGCAAACAAGCTGACATTGAGCGCTCACGGCGACATCAACATCAATGCCAATCTGAACGCATCTGCCTCCGCCAAGCTGGCGTTGGAATACGGGCAGAGTGCGGTAGCGGCCGGCAACACCAGCAAGGTCATTACGACCAGCGCGTCAGTCAACCTGCCCGCCAGCACAAGCAATTTCACCACCAAGCATGGTTCGGACGGCAGTGTCAAAGCCTACACGGTGATCACCAGTCTCGGCGCGGCAGGCAGCACCACGGCCACCGATTTGCAGGGAATGAATGGTAACAAGGCGATCAATTACGCATTGGGCAGCAACATCAATGCCTCGGCAACGTCAGCATGGAATGCCGGTGCGGGGTTTGCGCAAATCGGAGATAGCGTCTCGCCATTCACTGGCACCTTCGATGGATTGGGCCACACCATCAATGGCATGTTTATCGACCGAGCGTCCACGAGTAGTGTCGGCCTCTTTGGCAGTATCGGCAACACAGGGGAAATTCGCAACGTCGGTCTGACAGGGGGTAAAATCTCCGGCGATTCTTATGTCGGTGGCCTAGCTGGGTACAACGACGGCGGCAGCATCAGCAACAGCTACTTCACCGGCCAGGTAGCCGGCGGCTCGGCTTATATCGGCGGCCTGGTTGGGGTTCACAAGGGCAGCATCAGCAACAGCTACGCTACCGCAACGGTCAAGGGTAGTAACCTTGGTACCGGCGGTCTGGTGGGGTACAGCATCGGCAGCATTAGCAACAGCTACGCTACTGGCCCGGTAGTGGGTGGCGGGCATTACACCGGCGGCTTGGTGGCGGTTAACAGAGGTAGCATCAGCAACAGTTACGCCACCGGCACGGTCAATGGTGGGGGCCACGTTGTCGGTGGCCTGGTGGGGATCAATGGTCAGTCCGCGGGCGATACCGGCAGCATCAGTAACAGCTACGCCACCGGCGACGTCAGCGGTGCTCAAAATGATGCCGGCGGCCTAGTAGGGGCCAATTACACGAGCATCAGCAACAGCTACGCCACCGGCTCGGTCAGTAGCATTGGCGTAGATGCCGGCGGTCTGGTCGGCATCCAGTACGATGGTTCGATCAGCCAAACCTATGCCACTGGCGCGGTCAACGGCAACGGATCCGTCGGTGGTCTGGTCGGCAGAAAGAACAATGGCACCGTAAACGGCAGCTATTGGGACAGCTACAGCACCGGTCAAATGGTCGGGGTTGGGACCGGCTTAGCGACTGGTATGACAGCCATCACCAGCGATCCAAGCCAATCGGGCGCCGCTAATTACGCCTTCAAGCAGAGTGCTTACACCAACTTTAATTTCACCAACACCTGGGTGATGCACGACGCCCACCCGAGTCCAATGCTGCGTTC
>CAZONP010000132.1:0-7180 GCA_964581155.1 uncultured Candidimonas sp.
CTCAGACGCGGGGTGGAGCAGTCTGGCAGCTCGTCGGGCTCATAACCCGAAGGTCACAGGTTCAAATCCTGTCCCCGCAACCAGTTTTCCGAATGGGTCAATTGCTAAACGCAATTGACCCATTTTTGTTGGGCCTTCACAACCGCTATAAGCGAAGCGCAACAATACGCGCCGGGCAAGGCCGGCCGTTCGTGGCAGGTAAAATACGTGAAAAATAGTAGTCATTAAAGGCAGGCGCATGGCAGGCGCATACGGCGCAGGCTACCTGGCATACGAACAGGCGTCTATTCAAATAATTATTCAATTTATATTGCGTAGGCCGGAGACCTAGTCTTCGCGAGCCTTGGTCGGCAGGTGCATGCCTGTGCGTAGTGTTCAGCAAAACATGTGCAGACAGCGCGGTGACGTTATTGACAACAACGAAACCAGCCTGACGACGGTACGCGTTTATTACAACACTGGTAGCCAGACAATGCAATACGTTATCCACGTAAATTGCAATACGGCTCCACGAGCGCTTACGCTTGCGGCATAAGCGCGGTCAGCTTTTTCAGGAGCGCGTCGGGGGTAGCACCCCGGAAAATAAGCACCATGGCCGAAGTTCTTCCCCTAACTAGCTTTTCTTCAGAGCCAGCCAAGCTGTCGGGTTCGCGATCCGGAGCGTCGACTGCCTGAGCCGGATACAACTCCCGGTGGACGCCATCCACCACGCAGGCGGATGGCTCTGTACCAAACCAGAAAAAGCCTTTAAGCCGCAGTATTTCCAGGCAAGGGTCGGCGTGCAACGCTTCCATGGCCCTTGTAAATTCACTACGCGACACTGCGCGCGCCCACCGGACGCTCACGACTTCCACACCCAAGTGACCAGATCGGAACCGGCCGGCCTTCCCGCCACTCCACAAGCCCCCAGCCTGCGGGGTCGCTCCGATCGTTGCTGTTCGACCGCAGACGCGCAGTAGCTCGGCCAACGATGGCAATGACTCCGTACGGTATTGCGCGGCGTGTGGATTGACGCGTTGCAGGTCGTCCTGCAACGCGGCGACGGCTTGCGAGGATGCTAGATCGGTCTTGCTGAACACCTGGACGTCGGCCAGTACGGCTTGCTGCACCGCTTCGGCCGACATATCCAGCTGCCGCTTTCCGTATACGCTGTCGATCACCGTTACACAGCCGTCGTACACGTAGCGCTCGCGCAGAAATGGTTCGTGGCGCAAGGTGTAGATTATGGGAGAGGGATCGGCAATACCGGTGGTTTCAACAATGACACGCGAAAACGGCGCCAGCCGCTTCTGCAATGCCGCCATGAAAAGTTCGCGCAAGGCACCCACCAGCTCACCCCGCACAGTGCAGCATATGCACCCGGCGCCAACCAGCACAATACTGTCGCGTATATTTAGCAACCTGGAATGATCAAGACCAATATCGCCGAGCTCGTTCACAATGACAACGATTCGTTCAGGCTCGCCATCCGTACCCAAGTTACGCTGGGCAAGCAAACGGTTCAGTAGCGTGGTTTTTCCGCTGCCAAGGAACCCAGACACCACCGTCACGGGAATTCTGGAACTCAAGCGTTGCGCCCCCCTACAATGGGCAATCCGCTCGAGCAGCGTGCCTGCGGGCATTCTGCAACTGATATTACGTTGAATAAAGTCACTGCCTTGTCTCCTACGTTCCAATTAGCCAGAAATCTGAACAGCTTCAATCCCGACCAATGGAACCGCCTGGCTGGCGATCACCCGCTGGCCAGCCATGAGTTTCTCTGTGCCTTGGAACAAACAGGCTGCGCCACGCCTGAAACGGGCTGGGCACCGCACTTCCTGGTGATGCACCGCGACACGGTACTGGTGGGCGCGATGCCCATGTACCTGAAGTCGCATTCCCGTGGCGAATATGTATTCGATCATGCATGGGCACACGCTTTCGAACGCCACGGTATGGCATATTATCCGAAACTGCTTTGCGCCATTCCCTTTACTCCGGTGCCCGGTCCCCGGCTTCTTGCGGCTACTCATGCAGATCGAGTATTGCTGGCGCGTAAGGCTATAGAGGTAACGCGTCAGAACGACGTATCGTCGCTGCATATCCTTTTCCCCAGCGACGACGATCAACGAGCGCTCGCCGAAGCGGGCTTTCTGTTCCGCGAGAATGTTCAGTTCCACTGGTTTAACCAGGGCTACGCAAGCCTTGACGACTTCCTTGCCGGCCTGACCCAGCAAAAGCGCAAGAAAATCAAACAGGATCGTAAAAAACCCATTCAAGCCAATATTCAGTTTCGTTGGCTCGAAGGCCGTGAAATCACCACCGCCACGCTGGATTTTTTTTATCGCTGTTACCACAAGACGTATATGGAGCACGGGAACGCTCCCTACCTGAACCGCGCATTCTTCCAGCAATTGCACGACACCATGGCCGCCAGCATGGTCATCGTTCTAGCTGAACGCCATGGCGCGCCCGTGGCGGCTGCCTTGAACATTCGCAGCCAGACGCGTCTGTACGGCCGTTATTGGGGCAGCATGGAATTCGTGTCGGGGCTTCATTTTGAAACCTGTTATATGCAAGCGATCGAGTTCTGCATTGCGCGTGGCCTTGAGGTTTTTGAAGGCGGCGCTCAGGGCGAGCACAAACTATCGCGCGGTATGCTCCCCGTTGCAACACGCTCGGCGCACTGGATACGCGATCAACGCTACGCGCAGGCGATAAGCGACTTCCTGGAACAGGAAACGCCGGCGGTAGGCGCATGGATCGATGAACTGCAAGACCACAGCCCCTTCAGGAAAGAGCCCTAAGGCGGACTATTTCTTGTCTTCAGGCGGCTTGGGAATGAACGGAAATGCCGTGAAAATATTACGAGTCTGATCCTGCATCTGGTCTTGCATCTGCACAAACAGATTCTTGCTTTGGTCGATGTAGTTGCTCATCATGTTTTGCAGGACGGGCGTCTGCACGTTCATGAATTGGGTCCAGGCCTCTGGTCCGAGCTCGTTGCCGTACAAGCCTTTGGATTGGGCGGCAACGCGATCCTGGATGTCCATGAAGGCTTGAATATTCTTTTCAAGAAAGGATCCCATGACCCCTTGCATGGCATTGCCGTAAAAGCGAATAATTTGTGACAATGCTGTGGATGAAAACATGGGAACACCGCCGCTCTCTTCCTCGAGAATGATTTGAAGAAGAATGCTGCGCGTTAGGTCGTCACCTGTCTTGGCATCAATAACCTGGAACAGTTCACATTCCAGCACAAGTAGTTTCACGTCCGCCAAGGTGATGTATGCACTTGCCTTCGTGTCGTATAAACGCCGATTAGGATATTTTTTTATTAGTCGGACGGTTTTTGTAGCTTCAACTTGCGTCATGACGGAGCCAATACGTAATACTGCGAAAAAAAACGACACAAAGCGTTTACCGGCGAAACCGGCTTACGCTTTGTTTATGAACGCACAAACCAGGCCTTAGCCCATATGCAGGCCACCGTTCAGAGAGAAGTCGGCTCCTGTGGCAAACCCGGAGTCCTCGCCGGCCAGCCAAACTACTATAGAGCCGATTTCCTCTGGCTTGCCCAGGCGCTTGACGGGGATGGTTGCAACGATTTTCTCGAGCACATCGGGGCGTATGGCCTGGACCATGTCGGTTCCGATGTAGCCGGGCGAAATTGTATTTACCGTTACCCCTTTGCTGGCCACTTCCTGCGCCAGTGCCATGGTGAAACCATGGATACCCGCCTTGGCCGTGGAATAGTTGGTTTGACCAAACTGGCCTTTCTGACCGTTCACCGAGCTGATGTTGATGATGCGGCCCCACTGCCTTTCGACCATGCCGTCGATCACTTGCTTGGTGACGTTGAACAGACTGTTCAGGTTGGTGTCGATCACCGCGCGCCAGTCGTCGAGGCTCATCTTGCGGAAAAGCCCGTCGCGGGTGATGCCGGCATTGTTGACGAGGACGTCGACGGGACCGATCTCTTCGGTCACCTTGCGGAAGGCGGCCTCGGTGGATTCCCAGTCGGAGACATTGCCCACCGACGCCTTGAAGGTATAGCCCTGCGCCGCCTGCTCGTCGAGCCACAGCTGATAGTTGCGGCTGGGGCCGCAGCCGGCCACGACCGTGAAGCCCTGCTTGGCCAGACCCTGGCAGATCGATGTGCCAATGCCCCCCATCCCACCCGTCACATAAGCGATTTTGCCTTTCATCTATGCGATCTCCATTCTTGATCCGTTGAAATTATTTCGTCGGGCATTGACCCTGCGGCCGCTACAGCGCCCGAACCCTGACATAGCTCCCGGGCGCGGGCTCGAGCGCCGGATGACGTGCGTTCCCCGGCCGCGCGGGCGCCTTGCGCAGCGCGCCTGCATGCGGCTGGAGCCACTGCAGCCAATCCGGCCACCAGCTTCCCTGCGTTTCCGTGGTGTCGGCCAACCATGCATCCGGCCCTGGCGCAGCCTCGCCCTCGGCCAAAGACCCGGCAGCGGCCCAGTAGCTTCTGCGCTTCTTGGCCGGCGGGTTGACGACCCCGGCAATGTGTCCCGAAGCGCCCATCACGAAGCGGCGCGGGCCGGACAGCAGATTGCAGGAAGCATAGGCGGCCTGCCACGGCACGATGTGATCTTCCCGCGATGCGTAGACATAGGCGGGCATGTCGAGCGACCGCAGGTCGATGTCGAAACCGCGTATGCTGACCCCGCCCGGCACGCAAAGCCTGTTCTCGAAATAGGTGTTGCGCAGATACCAGGTGAAGAACGGCCCCGGCAGATTGGTGCCGTCGGCATTCCAGAACAGCAGGTCGAAGGCCGGCGGTGTCATTCCCTTGAGGTAGTTGTTCACCACGTAGTTCCAGACCAGCTCGCCCGGCCTCAGGAAGGAGAACGTGGTGGCCAGTTCGCGCGCCGTCATGAGCCCGCCCTGCGACAGCTGCTGCTCGCGCATCTGCACGTGCATTTCATCGATGAAGATGTCGAGCACGCCGGTGTCGGAAAAATCCAGCAGCGTGGTGAGCAGCGTGAGCGAAGCCACCGGACGCTCGCCCCGGGCATGCGCCAGCGCCAGTGCGGAACCCAGCAACGTGCCTCCGACGCAGAAGCCCAGCGCATTGACCTGCGGCTGCCGCGTGATGTCGGACGCGACCTGCAGCGCGCGCAGCACGCCGTCGTCGAGGTAGTCGTCCCACCCGGCCTTGTCGGAGCCGTCGGTGTCGGAAGGCAGTGGATTGCGCCACGAGATCAGGAAGACCGTATGCCCCTGTTCGACCGCGTGCCGCACGAAGGAATTTTCGGGCTGCAGATCGAGTATGTAGTACTTGTTGATGCACGGCGGCACGATGACCAGGGGACGCGAATAAACCTGCGCGGTGAGCGGCGCGTACTGGATCACCTGCATGAGCGCGTTCTGGTAGACCACCGAACCGGGCGTCGTGGCCACATTGCGCCCGAGCTCGAACCCCGATTCGTCGGTCTGGCTCATGCGGCCCTTGCGGATGTCTTCCAGCAGGTTCTGCATGCCGCGCGCCAGGCACTGCCCGCCCGTCTCGATGACGAGCTGCTGGACTTCGGGATTGGTGATGACGAAGTTGGTTGGCGCCGTTGCCTCCAGCCACTGCATGACCGTGAAGCTCAGGCGCTCGCGAAGCGGCTCGGAGACCTCGGCAACCTCGACCATGCGGTTGAGCACGCGGCCGGAGAGAAGCCACATATGGGCGTGGAAGGCGGCATACGGATTGGCCTTCCACGCTTCGGCGCGGAATCGCTTGTCGGCAGGCGGATCGAGACGGCCGGTACGCGCCTGTTCCAGGAGCCGGCCATATTCTCGCGAGAATTCAGCCTGGATCCGTGCGAGTTCTTCCGGCGCCACGCTAATGGGAGCGGGCCACGAAGGCTGAGGGGAGGCGCTCACGCTTGAAACATCCAGTAATAATGAGGGTCGTCTCTATGGTGGAATGCAAACCCGATTGTGTCAATCCGGGTAAGTGGGGACCGTCCGCGGCGCCGCTTTCGGGGCTATCCGGCGGAATCCCCCGGATCGATCCAGGCCAGGGTCGCCATTCGACCAGTGGTCTTCGAACGACGATAGGAATAGAAGAGATCGGAGCGCTCGCAAGTGCACAGCCCGCAGACCTCGACGGAGCCCACACCGGCCTTTTCCAGCCGATGCCGTGCCAGCCCCGCCAGATCGGCCCGCCATTTGCCAGGGGACGCCGCGGCCTCGAAGAACCGCTCCGCAGCCGCGTCGCGCTCCGAGAATGCCCGCCTCACATCTTCGCCCACCTCGTAGTGAGGCTGTCCGATGCATGGACCCACCCACGCCCGCCATGCCCCATCGGGATGACGTATCTTCAATGTATCTATTGTAGCCTCAAGCACCCCGGCAGCCATGCCGCGCCACCCGGCGTGGGCGACACCAAGGGCACGGCCTTCGACGTCCGCGATGACGACGGGAACGCAATCGGCCGTCATGATGCACAGCACCCTGCCGGACTGCACCGTGACGGCCGCATCGGCCCGCATGGGCAGCGCATCGCCATCTGGCGGCGGCGCGTCGGCATCGGCCACGACACACCCGTGCACCTGTTCGAGCCAGAACGGCTCGCCAGGCACGGCAGCACGCAATCGCCGGCGATTCTCGAGTACGGCATCACGGTCGTCTCCCGCGTGCAGGCCGAGGTTGAACGTCGCCCAGTGGCCTTCGCTGACGCCGCCCCGCCGCGTGGAGCAGCCGTAGCGCACACCGTTCCAGTCGGAGCCCCTGATGGGCAACAGATCTAGTTCGCGGGTTCGGACAGCCATTGGATGCTCGCTTCGACAGCAAGAAAATCGGCGGGCGGCGACGCCTCGAACGACCGGACACCCGCGCCGGAGGGGTCTTCGAAGGACAGCGCGCGCGCATGGAGCATCTGCCGGGCGGCTCCCGGTATCATGCGTCCCCCGTACAGGATGTCGCCCACGAGCGGATGCCGCAGACTGCTCATGTGAACGCGGATCTGGTGGGTGCGCCCCGTCTCCAGCCGACACTCGACCTCGGTCACGGGTGCGCCCTGCGCATCGCGGCCATGACGCAAGGCGCGAAAATGCGTAATGGCCGCCTTAGGCGCTATGGGCCGCTCGACCGCCATGCGCACCGGGACGGCGGGGTCCCGGCCGATCGGCCGATCCACCGTGCCGGCGCCTTTTAGCTCGCCATGCACCAGGGCGAC
>CAZONP010000133.1:0-7161 GCA_964581155.1 uncultured Candidimonas sp.
TGAATGCACTCGTTGGGGTTGATGTCGCCTTCCGGATTGATGGCCTGGACCGGGCATTCAATATTGCAGCGCTGGCAAGGGTTGCCGCATTCTTTATAGCGACGCAACCAGTTGAAAACGCGCAGGCGAGCTGGAATGGCCAGCGCAGCGCCCAAGGGACACAGATAGCGGCAAAAGAAGCGTTCAATGAACAGCCCTGCGACCAGCAAAAGCACGGCGAACAAGACGAAGGGCCAGTACCGCATGAAACGCAAAATGATGGCTGTCTTGAAGGGCTCGACCTCGGCAAGCCGTTCCGCTAACGCAAACTCGTGAAGTGAGAAAGCGAACAACACCAGGAAGATGACGTACTTGATCGTCGACAGCCGTTGGTTCACCATGTGGGGCACGGTAATCTGCTTGACTCCAAGGCGTTTGGCGATGCGGTTGGTCAGTTCCTGCAATGCGCCGAACGGACATAACCACCCGCAAAACGCCCCGCGGTTCCAGAACACCATGGAGATGGCTGTGGCACACCACAGGATGAAGACCACGGGATCCATCAGGAAATATTCCCAGCGGAAATCACTGCGCAGCGCGGACGTGAATGTCAGGACGTTGACGACGGATAGCTGCGCTTGGCCATACCAGCCCAGCCAGAACAGGGTGAAGGTCAGGAACACCAGGCGGAAACGGTCGTAGAAAACAGGACGGCTGGTGAGTTGATCCTGGAAGAAGAACACACCGACAAGGAGTAACAACGCGGCCAGGACAGCAGATATTTGGCCTGTCTTGGCGCGCCAGATCTGCTTCCAAAGAGGCGGGCCGTCGTCGATATGCGCCTCGGCCACCATGGTATTGGCAACATTGGTGGACGGTGTGGATGTGGCGGACGCCGTGGCAGCCAATGCAGCCGCAGCTGCGGCTGCCGCTTGGGCGGCGGGGTCCGGCTTGGTGTATAGCTGCGGCAGCTCGTATTCCAGGTCGAACGTTACGAACGCCTTTTCCTTGACACTGATGATGCGTTGCACCATCAGTTGCAGGCGCCACGGTTCGGTGGCCTCGAAGCGGGCGTCGATCGGCACGATAAAGAGGGCGATCTCTTTAAACCCAGGCGCGCCTGTTGCGGCAATATCGGCCATGCGCGTGTGGCTGCTGTCGGTAAAGCGGAAGCTGCGCTCTTGTTGAACGACTTCGATGCGATCAAAAATACCACCGCGCACGTAGCCTGACCCTTTGAACGAATAAGGACCGTCGCCCGCCACCAGCATGGCTTGCTGGCCCGGTTTCAAGATTTCTTTAAGCCGCAACCATTCGACGTCGCCCAGCAAGCTGCGCCCTATGGAAGGCGCACTTACCAGCGCCACATGCAGGTCGATGAATTGGTCGCCCGGGTCGCCGGGTTCCGGATGGTCAATGGCATTCTGGCGACCCGTGGCCGCAAATGCCTTATTGACGTCGTCGACCGTCAGAAGCATGTTGCGGACGCCGCCATTGGCAATGAGTTCGTCCCATGTTTGGACGTCGTTCTTTTCCTGGTCGATGATGCGCTTTGCCACTTGCGGCGCGGCAACACCCGCCTTGGCAGGATGCTGGCCGATGCCATAGGCGCGGCTGACGCCAAGTACCGAGCGGGTGATACTGTCGCCTATCACCATCATGGTGACTGTGGCACCACTGATAATGTCGGCCGGCGCAGGCGCGCCACGCTTGGGCGGATCGGTGACGAAATTCAGGCCTATATAGGCATTGATGAAATGATCGACCTTGCTTTGCGGTATGCCAATAAGAACGATGGGTTCGTGGTGCTTGACCAGCTTGGCGTTGACGATTTTTCCGTCGTTGGCCAGCGCCATTAGCGTATCGATGGGCTTGCTTGAATACCCACGGGTGTTTACGACGTCGGATGTGAGATACACAAAGCCAAGTTGCGTGTCACCCGAATAGGCGCGTGCAACCATGGGTTTGCCTTCGGGCGGACCAAGGCGGTCGGCACCGGGGAAGATTTCGCCCGGAGGGGCGGCGGTCAAGAATTCAGGGAGACGTTGCGCTTGGGCAAGCGAAAAGGGCAGAGCCCATGCAAACAGCAGTACCAACAAAAAGAATACTGGGGCGTGAATAAAACCGATCTTGCCTGCGCTGTGACTCTGCATTTATATGCTCGTACTTTCGTTGACTCAACGCCATAGTACGCGCGGGCAAACGCCGTCGAGTTGACCTAGGTCAATAACTGACGAGAGTTACATTCCTGCTGAAAGAGAAAGTGTCATCACGATGATGAAGAATTCATCATCGTGATCCAGACAATGATCAGCCGCTACAAATTAGCCGGTAACCTTGACCGTGCCGGTCATGATCGCCCAATGTCCTGGGAACGAGCAAAAGAAAGTGTAGCTTTCACCAGCCGTCAGTTTGGACGTATCGAATGTGACCGAGTCGGATTCCCCGCCACCAATAACCTTAGTATGCGCAATGACGCGGGCGTCGTCAGGTTTCACGTAGTCTTTGTCAAGGCCGGCTGTCATGCCGTCAGTAGCGACGGGCTGCTTGTCGGCCGTCTTGGTGAGGACCCAGTTGTGACCCATGGCGGCCTTGGCCAGCTTGCCAGTGTGCTTCAAATGAACAGTGTACTTGGCGCAACTTTTGTCAATGGCCATTTCCTTGACGTTGAATTGCATGGCGTCATTGGATTCGACAGTGGCTTCGCAATCAGCCGCCATTACAGGCATGGCCATGACCGACAAGAGCGCGGCAAACGTGAGTTTTGCAAACATAGTAATGAACTCCGGTAAAAAGAAACGGTAGGGTGATCCTGGCAAACCACACACGCTGGCAAATCATATGCCTGCAGACCTATCGTGAGTGGATTAGAACCCAGGACCACGCGGCAAGTCTTGATCTACATCAAGAATGCGACGGTGACGCCCAAAGGGATTAATGAACGTATACCGGCGTGTGCTTAATTGTACGTGTTTGCGTTCGCGTATTGGCATAAACCCTAGAGCGCATCTGGAATAGAGCCACACCACTTGGCGGAGGCTTCGCCGCCGTCATAACCCTGACATGTATGTGGAATATCGTTACATATTGATTTGCATCAATAGAAACAGGCGATGTTGCATTGCAATATCCGCGATTTCGAAACAGACTGAAAGAATAAAAACACTGTGTTTTCAAAGGGATCACGTATGCGTGTCAATATGCCGGTAACGGGTCAGGAACAAGTATTTCCCGAAGACGTAACCCTTATGTCCGTCACGGACGCGAAGGGCCGTATTGTCTATGCCAATTCGGCTTTTGTCCGGATCAGTGGCTTCGACGCATCGGAATTACGGGGCAAGGCGCACAACATCGTCCGTCACCCCGATATGCCGGCGGCTGCCTTTGCCGACATGTGGCAAACCTTGCAGTCCGGCAGTTCCTGGACGGCGCTAGTAAAAAATCGGTGCAAGAACGGCGATCATTACTGGGTCAGGGCGAATGCGACACCAGTCGTACGTAATAACGAACTGGTCGGCTATATGTCGGTGCGCACACGGCCGCAGGATCACGAGATTGAATCCGCCAACGCGCTGTACTCCCGGTTTCGCGATGATACCCAGGGCAGCCGGACGTTTTATCGCGGCATTGTCGTCCATTCGGGGTGGCGGCGTTGTTTATCATGGAGCAAGACTCTCATGCTCGGCCAACGCCTGGCTGGTGCGCTCTTTCTTGCCTGGATTTGCAGCCTGACGTTGATCGCCAATCTTGGCCTTACACTGAGCCAGACCATGATACTGGTCGCTTCGCAAAGCACAGTCATGCTCCTGCTAATGATATTTCTCACACGGCAAGTTACGCAACCAATGAAAGCGGTGTTGCAACAAGCGGCCGCCGTGGCCGCCGGCCAGCCCGGCCGGCAGATCCAGCTGGAACGGGTCGACGAAATCGGAATGCTGGCCCGGGCGGTGAACCAAGCCGGCCTCAATCTAACATCACTGGTCGACGATGTGGGAGAACAAGCCTGCGGCGTGCAGGCGGCAAGCCAAGTGCTCGCGCGCGAGAGCGAAGACCTTAGCGCCCGCACGGGACAGGCGGCGGCCAATCTCGAAGAGTCGGCCGCCGCGCTGGAACAATTGACGTCCAGCGTTCAGGGAAATGCGCACACAGCCCGCGAGGCGGCAAGCTTGGCTCAGGACGCCAGCCAGGCCGCGACGGAAGGCAGCACGTTGGTGGATAAAGTGGCGTCGACGATGATGTCGATTTCAGCTTCCGGCACAAGAATTTGCGACATCATAGGAGTCATCGACAGCATTGCGTTCCAGACGAATATCCTCGCACTGAATGCGGCCGTCGAGGCGGTGCGCGCCGGTGAGCAAGGGCGCGGCTTTGCAGTGGTCGCCGCCGAGGTTCGCAACCTGGCCTTGCGCAGCGCGGACGCGGCGAAAGAAATCAAGGTGTTGATCGGCGAAAGCGTGGGTCAAATAAAAGAGGCGCACGATATCACCGCCGATGCCGGTCGAGTGATGCAAAATGTTATGGAAAGTTCGCGCCGTGTGTCGGACTTCATCGGCGAGATCAGCCACGCTTCGACGGAGCAGTCTGCCGGGATAGGTCAAATCAATGTGGCGGTCGGCGAACTGCAGCACGCCACGCAGCGCAATGCCGCCATGGTGGCCGAATCCACGTTGACGTCCGACGATTTGCGTCGGCAATCCACGCGGCTGGGACACGCCATCAGCATTTTCAACGGTGGCCGCAATGGTAGCGACACTTCCAATATAGGGATTTCACCCGCTGGAATCTAACCCGTCGGCGCGTAACAATGGTATAAGATGTAGCATTGCCATACATGTAGTATCGATTCGCGACGCGCCGCAAATATTTGTTACGTAACATGCGCGCCCTGCTCAAGGTATAAACCTAGCTGTTTTACGGAAACGCATGGCCAAGGTCACCCCAATTCACGCTGGAGCTCAGCAAGGCACCACGCCTGGCGGTAAGGCTGCGGATTGTCGGTCGGTCACGGGGCGGCTAAAACTTCAATACGGCGTCAGCAGCATGCTGGGTGCCGCCGAAAGCGTCGGAACCGGCCTGCGCCAAGTCCTGAACCTTATCGGACAAAGCGAAAGCTGGGACGCCGGCGTGGCTTGGACAGTAGAACAGTCCAGGCTGCGCCTTTGTTGCGCATGGCATAACGGCAGCGCACAGGGCAGGGCGTATGTGGGCGACGTCGACACTGCCTGGACCCGTCCGGCGCCATGGACGCAGGAAGCCATGGTCGGCGGCACACTGGTTTGGTTGGGGGACTTCGTCAATACTCCTACAGCCGACGCACGGGTCGCCGCCAAGACGGGGCTGCGCAATGCCATGGCGTTCCCGCTCATCGCCGGCGAAACCTTGTTCGGCGTCATCGAGTTCCTGCGTATACCCGTTACACCGCTCGACGAGGCAACCAAGGAAATGTTCGCTTCGCTTGGCGGCGATATCGGTCAATTCCTTAAAGCTCGGCGCCTCGAGTACGACCTGCGTGCACAACATGCGCGTTTGGCGGAAGCGCAGCGCATCGCCCGTTTGGCGCATTGGGAGTATTCAGCCACTACACGTCGCATGCTAAGTTTCGATGGCATGAACGATCTGCTTGGCGTCAGCAAAAAAGACCTTCCCGCCACGCTGGAAGACTACTGCGCATTGGTGCCGCTTGAAGACCAGCCGCGTCTGCGCGCCGCCATTGTCCATGCCGAGGATCCCGCACGTGGCGTTGTCGATGTCGAGCACCGGATACGTAATGTTTCGGGTGTCGAGCGCATCGTAATGGTCCGGGCCGAAGCGCAATTCGACGCGCAAGGCAAGGCCGTGCGTGTTTCAGGCACATTGCAGGACATTACCGAACAAAAGGCGGCGGTTGCCCGCATGATGGCGTCGGAGCAACGGTGGGAAGCCGCGTTTCGCAGCAGCCCCTTGCCGGGCTTCATCACCGAAACGGTATCGGGCGAATGCCTCGCCGCGAACGACGAAATGCTGGCCTTGCTCGGTCTGCCCGCCGAGCGGGTGCTGGGCCGCACGGCTGTTCAACTAAAAATATGGTCATCGTCTTACAAGCGTAAGCGCATCGCCGAGCTGGTCCAACAACAGGGTGGTCTGCGACATTTCGAGTTCCGTATGCGGCTCTATGGCGAAATCCGGTCGGTCGTCGCCAATATAGAATGCGTCGAGTTCACCGGCCGCCCCTGCTACCTGATGCAATTGGTCGACATTACTCCTCGCAAGCGCCTGGAAGAAAAATTGCGCCTCACCGCCGCAGCGGTCGAACACTCAGGCGACGCCCTGATCATTTTCAATGCCAAAGGCACCATCTTGTCGGTGAACCCCGCCTTTACGCGCATCACCGGCTATCATCAAAAGCAGGCGTTAGGCAAAACGCTCGACAAGCTTTTGCATCGCCCCACAGGGCGTCACGACGACAACTTCTATCGCAGACTGGCCGGCCGCTTGGTCATAGCGGGCACCTGGCAAGGGGAAGTCTGGGCACGCCGCCGCAGCGGCGAGGATTTCCCCATATTGCTAAGCCTTAGCGCCATCCGCAACGACGCAAATCTTATAACCCACCATGTCGGCGTATTCACCGACATCTCGCGCCAAAAAGAATACGAAGAGCGACTCAAACAACTTGCCATGCTCGACGGACTTACCGGGCTGGCAAATCGCACGTTGCTGATGGAGCAGGGCAAACAAACATTGTCTTTAGCCGTGCGCCACCGCACCCATGTCGCCGTGCTTTTCATCGACCTGGATTTGTTCAAATCCGTTAACGATATGCACGGACATGGCGTAGGCGATGAAATGTTGAAGCAGGTGGCCGGCCGTCTGCGAGACTGCGTGCGCGCGTCCGACACGGTGGCGCGCCTGGGCGGCGACGAATTTGTCATCGTGCTCGCTGACGTGGCCGATACGTCGGACGCGGCCGTCGTGGCTCAAAAAATCGTTGCTGCGCTTTCGGCTCCTTTCATGGTTCACGACCTGGCTCTAATGATTGGTGCAAGCGTTGGTATTGCACACCATCCGCAGCATGGCGACGACATGGCGGCCTTGCTGCGCCGCGCCGACGAGGCCTTGTATTGCGTGAAACGTTCGGGGCGCAATGCTTATATGGTGTACGGTGACAGCCAGTAATCCCGCCCTGGAAAGACCGCCACCAGCAAC
>CAZONP010000134.1:0-7066 GCA_964581155.1 uncultured Candidimonas sp.
GAATTTCAAAATTAATGGCCGAACGCGGCTTATGTTCGCGCCGCGAGGCCGATGCCTACATCGAACGAGGCTGGGTGCGTGTCGACGGCGTTGTTGTCTCTGAATTGGGCACAAAGGCGTTTCCCGACCAGAAAATCACGCTCGAGAAACAGGCACAACGCCACCAGACTGCCCGGGTGACGGTATTGCTCAACAAACCGGTTGGCTATGTCTCGGGTCAGGCCGAACAAGGTTATCGCCCAGCCATATCGCTAATCTCGGCGGCAACGCGCTACAAGGCCGATAAATCGCCCCTGCGATTCGAGCCCACGCATCTACGCGGGCTTGCGCCCGCAGGGCGGCTGGACATCGATTCTCAAGGATTGCTTGTCCTGACGCAGGACGGCCGTATTGCCCGGCAACTCATCAACGACGACTCCGAGATCGAAAAAGAGTATTTGGTGCGGGTGCAGGGCAAGCTGGGCGCCAATGGCATGAAGCTGCTGAATCATGGGCTGATGCTGGACGGTCAGCAGCTTTTGCCGGCTCGGGTCGATTGGCAAAACGAGGACCAGCTGCGGTTTATTCTTCAGGAAGGCAAGAAGCGCCAGATTCGCCGCATGTGCGAACAGGTCGGGCTGAAGGTTGTGGGCCTGAAGCGGGTTCGCATGGGCCGGATCATGCTGGGTGATTTGCCGCCCGGCCAGTGGCGTTACCTGAAAGATAACGAACACTTCATGTAAGCCACGCACGTGCGCAGGCCTGGCCACGCCGCCGCTTCGGGCGGCGATGCCAATCTAGCGTTGCGGGTGGCGCGTCAGGGTAAAGCCGGCGCGCTCATCCAGGCCGAGCTTTTCGCGTAGCCATGGCAGGCTGCGCGCCAGTTCGGCGTGCAGTGTCCAGGGCGGATTAATAACGAACATGCCGCTGCCGTGCAGGCCGAAGCCGTCGCCCGTGGGCTTGCGCACGCTTAACGTCGCATGTACCCAGGGTGTTTTCAGGCGCTCCAGCGCGCGTGAAAGTTCTTGCGATTCGCGCCGTTGCACCAGGGGATACCACACCATGAAGCAACCGGTCGCAAACCGCTTGAGGCCATCATTGACGGTCTGCAGGGTTCTGCGGTAGTCGGTTTTATCTTCGTACGACGGGTCGATGATGACCATGCCGCGACGGCTGGGTGGAGGCAAATGCGCCTTTACGCCTTCAAAGCCATCGGATTGATATACCGCAGTCTGGCGCACGACTTGCCGGCCCTGCGCGGCAAGGTTTTGCTTCAATACCTCGGCTTCGGACGGGTGCATCTCGAATAGGCGCAAGCGGTCGCGCTCGCGCATGGCGCGCAACGCCAGCCACGGACTGCCCGGGTACAGATTGGCGACCCCGTCAGGATTGAAGGATTGAATTTCCTCCAGGTATCTTTCGATCAGGGCGGGCATGGCCTTGGTTTCCAGGATACGATCCAGACCATCGATGAATTCGCCGTTTTGCAAGGCCCAGTCGCTGTTCAAGTCGTAGATGCCGGCCCCCGCGTGCGTGTCGATGACCCAGTATGGTGCGTCCTTCTGGTTGAAATAATCCAGTACATGGACAAAGATGGCATGCTTCAGAACATCGGCATGATTGCCCGCATGGAAAGCGTGTCGGTAGCTGAACAAGAAGATTCCTTTGGAATGATATGAATATGAGCGCGCCGATCAGGCCAGCCGCGACGGGCGTATGGTGTTGATGTTATCAGTCACAATGGCGTTGCAGCCATACTGCAAGAGTTCCTGAGCCCTTGCAAGGTCGTTCACCGTCCAGACCGCCAAGGTCAGCCCGGCATCGCGCACGGCCTGAACCACGGTATGGCTTGTGTGTTCGTGATTAAGATTGACGCCAATGCACCCCAGCCGCTTGGCACGCTGCAGCCAATCGGTGGGCATGTCCTTTTCAATAAGAAGCGCGCGCGGCAGATCCGGTGCCTCGCGTCCAGCGGCATCGAGCGCAACCTCGGAAAATGACGACAGCAACGGCGGGATATCCGCATTCGCCCAGAGCCGGCGTGCAAGTCGCGCCACCTGGGTGCCGGTGTGGGCGTCAGTGCCGGCAGAGGGCTTGATTTCGATGTTGCTGTGTATTCCGCGTGCAATCGTACAGGCGGCGACGGAATGCAGCGTAGGTATCGGTTCGCCTGCGTAGTCCACCGAATGCCAGGCGCCAACGTCCAGCGTGGCGAGTTCGTTGAACGTTTTTTCCGCCGCCGGTCCGATGCCATTCGATGTGCGGTCCACCGTGTCGTCGTGCAGCAGTATGGCGACACCGTCTTTAGTCAGCTTTACGTCGTATTCCATCATGGCGAAGCCATGCTGCGCACCCAGGCGTATGGATGCCAGCGTGTTTTCGGGCGCAAGGCGGCCGGCGCCCCTATGGGCAATAAGCCTGGGCCAGCGCCACAAAGCGGGCGTATCTTGCATGTTATGTTTCCTGTTTGCCGGCAACGAGATAATGCGCGGATTTTATCGCTTTCGCGAACAATTACCCTGCTGACGGCGACGTATGTGGTGGTAAACTCGGGAGATATTCGCGTTTATCTGCGCATTCCGTAATCTTGGCGATCTAGGTCGCCATTTTTGATGTAACCGTCGTGCATGGCCAATGGGTCGTGTGGGTCAGTGGGTGATTAATGTTCGATTTTATACGCACGCATCAACGCATGATGCAATTGGTGTTGCTGTTGCTGATCCTTCCGTCGTTCGCCCTGATCGGCGTCAGCGGGTATACCAATTATGTCTCTGGCGACGAAGACCTGGTCAAGGTGGGGAAATCCTCCATCACCTTGCAGCAGTTCGACGACGCGCGTCGCAACCAATTGGAACGCTTGCAGCAAAACAGCCAGGGGGGATTCGATCCGTCTGTCCTCGACAATCCCGCAGCGCGCGGCGCACTGCTGGAATCCCTGGTCGACCGGCACGTACTCATCACCACGGCTACCAAAGAACGCCTTAGTGTTTCCGATGTCGCCTTGCGCCAGGCCATTGCATCCATGCCGCAGTTGCAAGTAGACGGCAAGTTCTCGCCCGAGCGCTATAACCAGGTGCTGGCGCAGGTAGGCCTGAACACTCGCGATTTCGAGCAAAGTCAGCGTGCCGAACTTTCCCTGGACCGCGTATTAACGCCAGTGTTGCTTACGGCCAGCGTGCCTGCCAGCGTCAGTAATCGTCTTGAAGCGGTATTGACCGAGCAACGGACGGTTCGTTTGCTGGCTTTCGCGGCCAACGACTACCAAGCCAATATCAGCATTACGGATCAGGATATCCAGGCATGGTACGACCAGAACAAGCAGCGCCTGGAACTGCCCGAGCAGGTCAGCGCACAGTACCTGCTGCTCAACGAGGCGGCGGCCATGGAAAACCTTCCTGAACCCAAACCTGAAGATCTACAGGCCTATTACGAACAGAACAAGGCGCGCTACATACAGCCGGCACGTGTCAACGTCAGCCATATCCAGATCAATATCCCTGCCGGCGCAAGCGACGAACAGCGCGCTGCGGCAAAAGCCCAAGCCGACGAAATCGCAACGAAGGCACGGGCCGCTGCAGCGGATTTTGCAGCCCTTGCCCGGGCAGAATCACAGGATGCCGGTACCGCAAAAGACGGTGGAAAGCTTGGCTGGATCGCGCAAGGCAGTTGGCCTGCGCCCCTGGAAGAAGCCATTTTCTCGCTGGGTCAGGGCGACGTTTCCGGCGTAGTGCAGGGGCCGGGTGGTTATCACATATTTCGTGCCAACGAAGTCCAGTCGCAAAAAGGCCAGTCGTTCGACGAGGCCAAACCTAAAATTGAAGTGGAAGTCCGTCGGCAGCTTGGCGCCGAGCGTTTCGCCGACATGGCCACCCGTCTCACAAGCCTGGTGTACGACAACCCAAACTCGCTGCAACCGGCGGCCGATGCGCTAGGTATCAAAATCAGGTCTGCCGCAGGCATTGCGCGCGACAGGCTTCTGGCTTCGGACGAAGTCGGAGCAAACGCCGCGTCGGCGAGCGAAGACGCCGCCGTGCTCGACGATGTCCGTGTTCGTCGCGCATTGTTCACGCAACAAACGTTCACTGAAAAGCAGAATTCAGGTGTCATCGAAATTTCGCCCGACACCATGGTTGTTGTCCGTGTCGAAACCGTTACGCCCGCGCATGTTCCCGCGCTCGAAAAGTTAAGCGCCTACATCAAGGAACAACTCATTGCCGAGCGAGCCCGGGCAGCGGCTGAAAAGGCGGGCCAGGAAGCGCTGGCGGCTTTCCAGGAATCGAACGACGCCGCCCAGGTTCCCGAAAAATTCGGTACGCCGCTGCAAGTCACTCGTATCAATCCACAAGGCCTCGACAAACCCGTACTGGACGCCGCTTTTTCCGCTCCCGCCAAAGCATTGCCGGCATATGCGGGCGTAGCGGGTCCGCAAGGTTTTGTTGTGGTGCGTGTCGAAGGCGCCAGCCCGGGCACTGCCAACGAACCCTTGTTAGCCGGTTTGTCCACCGAACTTACTCAGGCCTGGGGCCGCGCCGAAGAACAAGCGGTGCTGGGTGCATTGCGCGATCATGCAAAAGTCACGATCTTGCCCGAGGGCCAAAAAGTGGTGGCGGGTGAAAAGGAATAATAAGGCAGGCGCTTAACGCGCCGGCACCTGCAGCATGGGCTGCAGATGCTGCCAGACAGTCGCAGCAAGCAAGGGTTGCGCCCGTTCATTCGGGTGCATGCCATCGGGTTGGAACATGGCGTGGTCCGTTGCAATGCCCTCGAACAGGAAGGGCACCAAACCAATGTTGTATTCCTTGGCAATGTCGGAAAACATTTCTTTGAACTGGTCGGCGTAATTGCGACCGTAGTTCGGCGGAATCTGCATGCCAACCAATAGCACACGGGCTCCGGAAGCCAAGCCAAGACTCACCATTTCCGATAGATTCTTTCGGGTCATGGCCAGGGGCAAGCCGCGCAAGGCGTCGTTCGCACCCAGCTCAATGATCACCAAGTCAGGTCTGTAGTCCTTCAACGCGGCGGGCAGGCGGCTCAGTCCGCCGCTGGTGGTGTCGCCACTAATGCTTGAATTATGAATCTGGTATCCTGCATTTTTGTCTTGCAAGCGTTTGCCAAGCAAGGCGACCCACCCGGAATTGCGTTCCAGGCCGTATTCAGCCGACAGGCTGTCGCCGATAACCAGTACGGTGGTCGCCGTAACGGCGGCCAGTGCCGTCTTGCCGGCGGCCCAGCCAACCAACGGCAAACAACTTAAAGCAGCAACCACAAGGCGCCTGCGTATCAACATGAGTCGTGTCCATTCAATAGAAGTCAGTGAGTTATGCCAGCAAGTTACGGACTCGTCCGGCGTTCTTGATATTTTAAGTAATGTCAGTTTTACCATTGCCGCGAGCCAGGCGGTGGCAATAACCGGTAGTTCGGGATCAGGCAAGTCTACACTGCTGGGTCTGCTTGCCGGCCTGGACGTGCCAACGTCCGGTCGTGTCTGCTTGCTGGGGCACGACTTGTTCTCGCTTGATGAAGAGGCACGCGCAGCAATTCGCGCCGCCCATGTCGGCTTCGTTTTTCAGTCTTTTCAGCTTTTGCCTAATCTGACCGCACTCGAAAACGTGATGTTGCCGCTGGAGCTGGCGGGCAAACCCGCGCGCGAGGCGGCCACCCAAATGCTGGAGCGCGTAGGCCTGGCCGCCCGTCTGCACCACTATCCAAAAACCTTGTCAGGCGGCGAGCAACAACGCGTATCGCTTGCGCGCGCGTTCGTTGTCAGTCCGGAAGTGCTATTCGCCGATGAACCCACGGGCAGCCTGGATGCGCGCAATGGTGAAAAAATAATCGACCTGATGTTTTCGCTGCATCGCGAACACCAGACCACATTGGTTCTGGTGACCCACGATGCGCAATTGGCAAGTTTATGCCAAATGGAAATCAAGCTGGCTGCCGGGTGTGTCGTGCCGTCCGCGCCATTACATGGTCATGTTGCGGGGTAGCCATATTGCAATTTCGGGTATGGCGTAAAGCAACAATACGCCGACTATCATCAGCGCGAACATCGGAAACGACACGCGCGCCAGATAGGGCAATTCTTTGCGGGTCATGCCCGAGAGCACGAACAAATTGAACCCGATCGGCGGCGTTATTTGCGCCATTTCAATAACGAACACCAAAAAAATCCCAAACCAGAGTAAATCGATTCCGGCGGCGGTAACGGTAGGCAAGAGCACGCCCATGGTCAAAACGACAATTGAGATGCCGTCAAGAAAGCACCCCAGCACAACAAAAAACACCATTAGCGCAATGATGAGGGCAAATTGCGAGAGGCCCAGGGATGCAATCCATTCCGCCAGGGCGCGCGGCAGGCCGATATAGCCCATTGATAGCGTCAGGAACTGGGCGCCGGCCAGTATGAGGGCGATCATGCAGTACAGGCGCGTTGCGCTCATAAGCGACTTATTGAATACCGCCCAGCTCAGCGACCCCTGGGTCATCGACAGGATGAGCGCGCCAATAACGCCGACGGCGGCCGCTTCCGTAGCGGTTGCAAACCCCGTGTAAATCGTTCCCAGCACGATCATGATCAGGACGACCACCGGAATAAGGTGTCGAGACTGATGGACTTTGCGGGCGAAGCTTAGCGACGTGTCGGCTTCCGGTATTTGCGCAGGGTGCAGCAACGCCCAAATGGCGATATACGCCATGAACAGGCCGGCCAGCAGCATGCCCGGAAATATGCCGGCGATGAACAGCTTGGAAATGGATACATCGGCGGCCACGCCATACACGATCATGATGATGGAAGGCGGTATTAGCAAGCCCAGCGTACCCGCGCCGGCCAGTGTGCCGATAATCATGTCTTGCGGGTAACCGCGACGCGAAAGTTCCGGTATGGTCATTTTGCCAATCGTGGCGCAGGTGGCCGCCGATGAACCCGAGACGGCCGCGAAAATTGCGCAGCCGATGATGTTGGTGTGGAGCAAACGCCCCGGAATACGATTCAGCCAGGGCGCCAGCCCTTTGAACAAATCCTCTGATAACCGCGACCGGAATAGTATTTCACCCATCCATAGAAAGAGCGGCAGGGCGGTGA
>CAZONP010000135.1:0-2038 GCA_964581155.1 uncultured Candidimonas sp.
CGCGAGCCGTCTGTGCCCACCCAGCCCCCGTCACCGGCGCCGGTTTAAATACCAGACACCGATGCAATAGAACGCAGCGCCGGTTTAAATACCAGACACGATGGCACAGCAACCAGCGCCGGTATATGGAGAACATTGCGTTGGCGGCGAAAGCTGCCTACCATACAGCGCAGCACCATCACCAAACAAACCAAAAGGCACCGGCAAAAAATGGCTGACCCAATCGACTTCTACTTCGACTTCTCATCCCCTTACGCATACTTCGCCAGTACATGCATTGAAGCGCTTGCCGCCGACGTTGGCCGCGACGTCAACTGGCATCCCATTTTGCTCGGCCCACTCTTCAAAGCAATGGGTTCCGCACCGCTTACCGATATCCCGCTCAAAGGCGACTATGCCCGGCGCGACTTCGCCCGCACTGCCGAACTCTTTCGGATTCCCTACGTACAGCCGCAACCATTCCCCATCGGAACAGTCAGTGCGGCCCGAGCCGTCTTGTTCCTGCTGGAACAACAACACCCTCAGGCAATTCCCTTCGCAAAGGCGCTGTTTCGCGCCTATTTCGCCGAACAACAGAATATCAGCGATGCAAAGGTCGTGATTGCCTTGGCTCCCGCCTATGGCATCGACGCCGACGCGTTGGCCGCCGGTATGGCCATGGATTCCACCAAGCAATTATTGAAGACTGAAGTGGAAACGGCTATGGCGCGTGGTGTGTTTGGTTCGCCGTTCATGCTGATAGACGGCGAACCGTTTTGGGGCTTCGACCGCTTCGAACACATCAGGAAGCGGCTGGCGCAGGCTTAGGTTTCGCTATCGGGCTGGTTTGCCGGGGCGGCTTGTTGAAACGCCCGCAACGACGCGCACGCGGCGTCTATTCGGACGATGGTCGGCATGGCCGACAGGTCGCAGTCGAACCTGCGGGCATTGGCCAGCTGTGGAATCAGGCACGCGTCCGCAATGCCCGGCTGATCGCCGTGGCAGTATTGGCCTGTGTCGGGGTGGGTTGCCAGCATGGTTTCGATGGCGCTGAGTCCTTGCCCGACCCAGTGCCGATACCAGTCGTTCCTGGCTTCTTCGTCCACTTTGAGTTCATGCTTCAAATACTGCAATATGCGCAGATTGTTCAGGGGATGGATGTCGCAGGCAATGGTCTGCGCAATGGCACGCACCCTGGCGCGACCTTTGGCATCCGCAGGCAGCAGGGCAGGCCCGGACTGCGTTTCCTCCAGGTATTCCAGTATGGCCATAGACTGGCCCAGGACGACATCGCCATCCACCAGCGTAGGTACCAGCCCGGTCGGGTTCAAGGCCTTGTAGCGTTCGGAATGCTGCTCGCCCCCGCCACGCGTCAAATGCACCGGCACTGACGTATACGCAATACCCTTCAGGTTCAGGGCGATCCGCACCCGGTATGCCGCCGAGCTTCGGAAATAGCCATACAGTTCCATCAGGTCTCCTTGGATTTTCTGGACAACTCTTTTGGTAGGGGAAAGGAAACATTCTCCGGCGTGCCGGCCAGTGTCCGCACCGAGACAGCGCCCAATTCCTTCAGGCGGGCTATGACTTGATCAACAAGAATCTCGGGCGCGGACGCCCCGGCGGTTACACCCACGCGCCGGCTGGACGCCAGCCATGCCGGGTCTATCATTTCCGGCGTGTCGATGAGATAGGCCGCCGCGCCTTTGCGCTCGGCAACCTCGCGCAAGCGGTTGGAATTGGAACTATTGGGACTGCCTACCACCAGCACCAGGTCGCAGTCGGGCGCCATGATCTTTACTGCGTCCTGGCGATTCTGTGTCGCGTAGCAAATGTCGCTTTTCTTGGGCTCGACGATGGACGGGAAGCGTGTACGCAAGGCCTGCGCAACGGCGGCGGCATCGTCGACCGAGAGGGTCGTCTGGGTAACAAATGCCAGCTTCTGAGGATCGTTGACCTGCAAAGCCGATACGTCTTCGACCGTCTCCACCAAATACATGCCGCCGTCGGCCTGGCCCAATGTGCCTTCGACTTCCGGGTGGCCGCGATGACCGATCAT
>CAZONP010000135.1:2138-7039 GCA_964581155.1 uncultured Candidimonas sp.
ACGATGTCGATGGCGCGATCCACGCCTGCGCAAAAGCCCCTGGGCTGCGCCAGCACGACCTCCACCGGGACGGGGTTCGGCTTCACGGCTGTCATTGCATGACTCCGATCAGAGACACCTCGACGCGCACGTCGGCGCCGGCGAGCGGGTGGTTGAAGTCGAACAGCGCCCGGGTTTCGCCCAGTTCTTTAAGTACTCCTGAATATCGGGACCCGTTTGGCGCGGAGAATTCGACCATGTCGCCCGCTTCGAACTGCGACTCCGGGTCTGCGTTCTGGGCCATCATGGCCCGGGTGACCCACTGCAGGAGTTCGGGATTGCGGTCGCCGTAGGCATCGACCGCCGGGAGGTCGAATGTGAAGCGTTCGCCTTCGGCGCGACCCAGCAGCGGCTGCTCCATGCCCGGCGCCCACTGGCCCATACCCATTTGCAGCGTGGCGGGCCGGCCGTCGAAGGTATTGGCAAATACCGAGCCGGCCGCCGGGCCGGTGAGCAGGTCAATACGATAATGCAGGGTCAGGTAAGAGTTTGGGCCAACTGTGGCCGAGGCGGAAGTAGAGGTAGAGGTCAAAATCTGTCACCGTAGAGGGTCGTTAGCACCTTCTATTTTAAAGCCTCTTGCCGCACTTCGCAGTTATGCCCCTGCACGCCATGGTTTTAAGCGTCGGTGAGCGATTGGTTTGGCCGGGAATGTGCATCGACATGCCACAAAAAGCAGCTGCCCACGGACAAAAGCATTCACCGCAGCGGATGCTCGGCTCAAAATCTGTCACCGTAGAGGATCGTCGCTGTCCCTCCGTCTAATAGAGCCTGCTATGACAATTCCTGTACCTGGTCCAATGTCCGAACGTCCAAGGGAACGTTTACTCGCCCACGGCGCACACGTTCTCACTTCCGCCGAACTGCTCGCCATCATTCTGCGTACCGGTGTCAGGGGTTGCGATGCCGTCAGCCTGGGGCATAGGCTCATCGAACAATTCGATGGATTACGCGGATTGTTGTCCGCCGACCCCCAAACGCTTATGGGCATAAGCGGCCTGGGCGTTGCCAAAACTTGTGAACTTATTGCCATCAACGAGCTGAACCGCCGCGCACTGGAAGAAGACCTGAAAGCGGGCCACGCGCTGGATCAACCGCAACGGGTCAAGCACTATTGCACAGCCAAATTGGGGCATTTGTCGGTGGAGCACTGCATGGCCTTATACCTGGACAGCCAGTTCCGCCTGATTACCTGCGAGGAAATTTCCAGGGGCACACTGACCCAGGCGTCAATATATCCAAGAGAAGTCATCAAGGCGGGGCTGAAGCATCATGCCGCCGCCTTGATCCTGGCTCATAACCATCCGTCCGGCATGGCGGAGCCTAGCCAGGCCGACCTGGCTTTGACCCGGCACCTGAAAAATGCGCTGGCACTTGTCGATATACGCCTGCTGGATCACCTTATTGTCACAGGGGTTGGCGCGATTTCACTAGCTGAACGAGGTCAGTTGTAGGAAAACAGGCAAAATATGCTAAACTCTTTTGCTACTTTGGATACGTGGCTAGTCACATACCGCTAGCTGGCGACCCGCCCTAAATGGACAAGACAGGAATCGATCATGAAAGAAGGCATCCACCCCGAATACCGCGAAGTGGTGTTTCTGGATCAACAGACAGGCACAAAATTCATTTCGCGCTCCACGCTGCACAGCCGCGAAACGGTTGAACTTGACGGTAAAACCTACCCCTTGTTCAAGTGCGAAGTTACATCCGAATCGCACCCTTTCTATACAGGCGCACAAACACGCATCGTCGAAACCGGCCGCGTCGAGAAATTCCGCGCCCGTTTTGCACGCACCGCAGGCACTACCGCGCGCAAGGCTTCCTAAGCCTTAAGCAGTACGCCCGCGTTTGCCAAAGGCAGCCTTCGGGCTGCCTTTTTAATTTAAGATACTCCCATCTACCCGTATTGGGGCGCGTCCCGTGTCTTCGAATGACTGTCCTTCCACTCCCGCACGCCTGACGGCAACGGCCACCGTCAAGCTGCCCAGGCTGTTTCTATTGGTGGTCGGCGTCATATACATTCTGTCCGGCCTGTTTTTTCGCGATCCCTGGAAGACGGACGACGTCGTGGGCCTTGCCACCATGGTCACGGCCCTGAACGGCGATGCGACCGCCATGTTGCTGCCTCAGGTCGGCGTCCTGGCTCACGCTCAGGACGGGCCTCTGATCACATGGGTCGGCGCATTCAGCATATGGCTGTTCGCGCCCTTTTTCCAAATTTTTACTACACCCCTCGACGCCACCATCATTGCATCACGTTTGCCAAATCTGCTTTGGTTCGGGGTGATGACAGGGTCGGTATGGTACGGCAGCTATCTGCTGGGCCGCCGCCCCGAGCCACAGCCGCTGGCCCTGCCCTTTGGTGGAGAACCCACGGTAAACGATTACGGACGCATGATCGCCGATGCCGCCCTGTTATTGATCGTGGCAACGGTGGGCATTGTATGGCGCATGCACGAAACCTCCGAGGTGCCGGCGCTTATCGCGTTTCAGGCCCTGGCGTTCTATGCGGTGGCCCGTATGCTGGACCATCCATTATCAGGCGCCGTGACGCTGGGGGTCGCCCTTGGCGCCGCATTCCTGACGCGCGGCTGGATAGGGGCGCTGCCCATCATGCTGGCCGTCCCTTTCATTTTCCGCCCGCGCAGTGTCTTGTGGCCAGAAAAAAAGTGGCTCCTCATCTCGGCGGTGATCTGCGTCACGATGATCCTGTTGTGGTGGATACCGGCACGCCTGCAAGGTGAATATTGGACTCAGAACTGGCTGTTATGGAACGTGCAGTCATTCAGCTGGCCCCGGTACGAGGTTATGCTGCGTGCCATTCGCGACCTTCCATGGTTCCTGTGGCCCACATGGCCGTTTGCGCTGCTTGCCTTGTGGCGCTGGCGTTCGTGGTGGGTAGCGCCACATATTTGGATTCCCCTGATGTTCGCGGTATGGCCGCTGGTAACCATTGTGTTCCTGGCCGATGTCTTCGAGCCCGAATACGCTTTGCTTGCAGTGCCCTGCGCCATTCTTGCCGCCTTTGCCCTGCCCACCTTGCGCCGCGGCGTGGTCAATTCGCTGGATTGGTTCGCTGTCATGTGCTTCTCGCTTAGCGCCGCCACCGTGTGGCTGGGCTGGATCGCATTACAAACCGGATGGCCGCGACAAATTTCCCACAATATCGCCAGACAGACGAGTGGTTATGAAGCCGGCATGTCATGGACGGCGGTTCTGATCGCGACCGCAGGCACGCTGGCCTGGGTTGCCTTGGTCCGCTGGCGGCTGCACTCGAAGCCGGCCGCGCTATGGCGCGGGACCGTCCTGTCCGCCGGTGGACTGATCGTCACTTGGCTACTGCTTGTCACGCTATGGATGCCTGTTCTGGATTACGTACGCAGCTATCGCGGCGTGTCCGCGCAGCTGGCGGATGCTTTGCAAACGCATAAAGGACCGAAGGACTGTGTACGCGCTCAGGGCCTTGGCACAGGCCAGCGGGCGTCTTTCCTGGTGTTCGACAACATTGACTTCAGCTACGATTCCGCATGTTCGCTGATTCTGCAGCAAACGTCTGTGGAAAGCGTCGCCGACGGCTTGGCGGGCTATTCCGACTCAGCCACGGTCATATGGCAAGGAAAACGCAGAGCCGACCGCCACGAAATTTTCCGTCTGCTGCGCATCGGAAAACCTTAACTGCTCCCCTGCCTGAACGCCGAAGTTTCACGGAGCAATAGATGAATCCAGCCGTTCCTGAAACCATGCGCTTCAGGTCATATGTAAAGGAAATCCTGCGCCAGGCATGGCCGGTGTTGGTCAGTTCCTGGGCGAGCGTCGTTTTCGGGGTTTTTGACACCGCAATGGCCGGTCATGCCAGCGCCGCAGATTTGCAGGCCATGGCGCTGGCCGTATCCATCTACTTAACGGTGTTCATCGCACTAATGGGGGCCGTCCACGCCCTCATCCCCATTATTGGACAGCTTTTCGGAGCCCAGCGCTACCTCGACGTAGGCAAGGCATGGGGCCAAGGCGTATGGATGGCGCTGGGCTTGTCGGCCGTGGGTTCAGTCGCCATGTTCTTCCCGGACGCCTGGCTGCTGCTTTCGGGCGACGTGGATCCGGCCGTGCGCGACGGTGTCACCTGGTATTTGCGCGCGCTGATCCTTGCCCTGCCCGCGTCGTTGATGTTTCGTACGATTTATGCGCTGGGAACGGCGGTGTCGCGCCCCAAGACCGTCATGGTAATCAACCTGGCCAGCGTCGCGTTCAAGCTGCTGTTCAACTGGATTTTCATGTTCGGCAAGCTTGGTCTGCCTGCCATGGGTGCGGCCGGCGCCGGCTTGTCCACCGCCGTCGTCAGCTGGCTGACCCTGGGCGCCGGCGTATGGGCCATCTACCATGACCCTTACTTTCTGCGCTTCAAGCCCACGCTGGGTCGACCCGACTGGACGAGCCAAAAGGAACTTCTGCGCCTGGGCATTCCCATGGGCGCTTCGTACTTCATCGAAATTTGCGCCTTTAGTTTCATGGCCTTGCTGGTGGCGCGGGAAGGCATGTTCGTCACCGGCGGCCACCAAATCATGTCGAATCTGGCGGCCTTGTGCTACATGATGCCGATGGCTATCGGTATTGCGACAGCGTCGCTGACGGCGCAAGCCATCGGTGCACGCGACATGATTCGCGCCCGCAAGACCGGACGGGCTGGTATTGCCATCGCTGTTACCGGCGCCGTGTGCACGGCCGGCTTGCTGGTATTCGGCAAGTCGACGATCCTGAAGGCCTATACGGATGACTGGCAAGTGGCGGCTGTGGCCGCCACCCTGCTTCAATTGCTGCCGTGGTTTCATCTGTGCGATGCCATGCAGTGCATGGGCTCTTAC
>CAZONP010000136.1:0-6948 GCA_964581155.1 uncultured Candidimonas sp.
CGCCAGGATGAACTTGCCGGGCAATTGCGCGCACAGTATGCCGGTGGCCTGTCCCCCTGGGCCGCGTTGTTGTCGGGCGACGACCCGCATGTCATCGGACGCGACCTCAGTTATCTGGGGTATATATCCCAGGCGCAGGCCGATGCGGTGCGCAACGTGCGCCAGGCGTTGAACGATCTTGCGGCGTCGCGGGCCCGCGCCAAGGTCGTCGAGCAAGAAGTCGCAACCCTGGCTTCCGAAACCGCCGAACAAAAAGACGCCCTTGAAAAGCAAAAGGCCGAGCGCCAGAAAGTGCTGGCTCGCGTCGACGCTTTGTTGGCCGAACAGCGCAAGCAGGCTGGGCGCCTGGAAGAAAATGACAAGCGGCTGGGCGACTTGGTGGGCGGACTGGAAAAGGCCATTGCCCGCCAAGCCGAAGCCGCCCGCATCGCCGAAGAAAAGCGCCGCGCGGCGGCTGCCCTGAAAGCCCGGCAGGCCGAAGCGCAGGCAGAAGCGGAACGCAAGCAGGCCGAAGCCGCCCGCAAACAAGCAGATTCCGCCCGGGAGCAAGACGACGTGGCCCGCCAACAAGCCGAAGCCGTCCGCAAGCGGGCCGAAGCCGAACGCCGGCGCGCCGAGTCGGAGGCTGCGGCATCGCGCAGCGAATCCAGCGCGGCGGGCGCGCCCCGGCTTGCCCCTGCGGGCGGCTTCAACGGCCTGAAGAAGGGCATGCCTTTTCCCGTGCGCGGCGAGGTATTGGGCCGGTTCGGCGCCGAGCGCCCCGAAGGCGGCCTTTGGCGCGGCATAGTGCTGCGCTCTCCGGAAGGGGCGCGCGTGCACGCCATTGCGCCTGGTCGCGTGGTGTATGCCGGCTGGCTAAGCGGTTTCGGCAACCTGCTTATCGTGGATCATGGGGCCAAGTACCTTAGTGTGTACGCCTACAACCAAAGCCTGTTGAAACGCGTGGGCGATATCGTCGATACTGGCGACACGGTCGCCACGGTGGGCGCTACGGGTGGACAGGTGGACTCGGGTCTATACTTTGAGATCAGGCATCAAGGCACCCCTGTGAATCCTCTGCTTTGGATACGGCAGTAATTTCGTTACTATGACGTAGTCGTTTTGAACTTACTTCAGGAATGTGCATGAGCACTCGCAGGTACAGCAGTTGGACATTGGTGGCGGTAGGCGCGCTGGGCGGCATTTTGGTCAGCCTGGGCATAACGGCGGCCGCGCAGCGCGGCGAACCCTTGCCGCTGAAGGAACTGCAGCAGTTTGCCAACGTGTTCGCCGCCATCAAAGGCAGTTACGTCGAACCCCTGGCGGACGAAAAGCTCATTAATGACGCCATCAAGGGCATGTTCAGCGACCTGGATCCGCATTCGGCGTATCTCGACGCGGAAGCCTTCAAGGAAATGGAAGCCATCACGCAAGGCGGTTTTGGCGGGCTGGGCATGGAAATCGGCAGCGAAGACGGCATGCCCAAGGTCATTGCGCCCATCGAAGACACGCCGGCCGCTCGCGCCGGCATTATGTCGGGCGACCTCATTACGCATATCGACGGCAAGACCACGAAGGGCATGACGCTCAACGATGCCATCAAGCTCATGCGCGGGGAACCCAAGACCACCATCGTCCTTACCATCAGGCGCGAAGGCCGCGACAAGCCGCTGGTCATTACCCTGGAACGCGATCTCATCAAGGTGCGCAGCGTGCGCAGCAAGATGCTCGACAACAACATCGCTTACGTGCGCATTGCGCAGTTCCAGGAACGCACGACCGCCGACCTGGTCAAGCAGTTGACCGAGCTGGGCGCGAAGGCGCCGCCCAAGGCGCTTATCCTGGACTTGCGCAACGATCCGGGCGGCCTGCTCGATAGCGCCATCGGCGTGTCCGCCGCGTTTCTTCCGCCCGACGTCCTGGTGGTGTCCACCAAGGGGCGCGTGCCATCGTCCAATCGCGAATACTTTGCCAAGCCGGGCGACTACCTGCGCAATTCCTTCAATGGCACCGGCATAGGCATCGATTACCTGGCCAACATCGCCAGTTGGTCCAAGACCGTGCCCATGGTGGTGCTGGTCAACGTCGGCTCGGCGTCCGCATCCGAAATCGTGGCCGGTGCGCTGCAGGATCACGGCCGCGCCAAAGTCATAGGCAACCGCACCTTCGGTAAGGGGTCGGTGCAAAGCGTGCTGCCGTTAAGCGAAGATTCCGGCATCAAGCTCACCACGGCGCGCTACTACATGCCCAAGGGCCGTTCCATCCAGGTCACCGGCGTCGATCCCGACATCACGGTGGACGACACGGCACAGGGTAATCTGTTCCGCTTGCCGCGCGAAGTCGATCTCCAACGTCACCTGATCAACGGGCCGAAGGCGGAAGAAGAGGCGGCCGCCGTCGCTGAAGACGAAAACAAGATCGAACCGAAAATGTTCGAATTCGGCGGCGCCGACGACTTCCAGCTGAAGCAGGCGGTCAATTTCCTGGAAGGCCGCAAAGTCAAGAAGTCGGACCCCACTTTGGTTGCCAAAACGGCCGATGCCAAGAAAGACGGCAAGGCAACGACTGACGACGCGAACGCCAAGCCGGCTGCTCCGGTCATTCCGGTCAACCCGGCCGACAAAACGGCACCTGCGGCGGAAAAAAAAACTCCAGTGAATCCGACTGAACTGAAAATCGAGCGTTATAGGCTCACACCGGACGGCCTGATCAAGACGCCGTAATGGAAGACGCGCAGTTATTACGCTATGCCCGCCATATTCTGCTCGACGAATTTGGCATCGAAGCCCAGGAACGGTTGCTGGCCGCCCGGGTGCTTATCGTGGGTGCCGGCGGGCTGGGGTCGCCTGCTGCGTTTTACCTGGCCTCGTCCGGCGTGGGCCGGCTGGTTCTGGCCGACGACGACCAAGTCGAACTGGGCAACCTGCAACGGCAAATCCTGCATACCACCGACCGCATCGGCTGGGACAAAGCACAGTCCGGCAAGCACATGCTGGAGCAGTTGAATCCGGAAGTTTGCGTCGTCGCGCTGGTGCGTCGGCTGGACGACCAGGCCCTGGACGAGCAGGTGGCACAGGCCGACCTGGTCCTGGACTGCTGCGACAACTTCGCCACGCGCCACGCGGTCAATCGCGCCTGTGTGGCGCATCGCAAGCCACTGGTGTCGGGCGCCGCCATACGCTTTGCCGGCCAGATAAGCGTCTTCGATCTGCGCCAGGACGACGCGCCGTGTTATCACTGTTTGTTCCCGGAAGCCGACGACGTGGAAGAACTGCGTTGCGCAACGACCGGGGTTCTGGCACCGTTGGTTGGCATTGTGGGCAGCGTGCAGGCGGCCGAGGCCATCAAGGTGCTGACCGGTATGGGCGAGCCTTTGGTGGGCCGCTTGTTATGCCTGGATGCGCTGACGATGCAATGGAATACCGTGCGCTTCAGGCGCGACCCGGCTTGCCCGGTGTGCAGCCACCGCAGGCAAGCCGCGCCTGCGGGTCCAGCCGATGCCGTCCTACCAGCAGCTTGCCCACCGACGTAACCCGCACATCAACATAATGGCAGCGGCCGCTGTGCGCGGCCGAAAAGGGCGTGCCCGGGTGATACACGTGCACAGTGCGCATGCCGACCTGGCGCGCGGCCCGCAGGTTGCGCAAGGTGTCCTCCACCAATACCACCTGGCTTGCCGGAACGCGCAGGCGCGCCAGCACCTGGCGCATTAGCGCCGCCGACGGCTTGGGGCGGATCTGGCCTTGCAGACGCATGTGGTCAATGGTCCACAATCCTTCGAAGTGATGCAAGATGCCCAGCGCCTTGAGTACGTCGCGCGCATAGGCCGACGGCGCGTTGGTAAGCAGGATCTTGCGGCCCTTGAGCTGCGCAAGTTTGCGCGACAAGCCGTTTTCGGAATGCACGAGCGGGGCGACAATGAAGTCGTGGCTGGCGGCCAGGAAGGCCTGCGGGTCGACGCCATGGTGGCGTTCCATGCCGATGACGGTGGCGCCATAGCGGTGCCAGTAAGCTTTGCGCAGGATGTCGGCCGCCGGTGCATCCACGTTCAAGGCGGCGGCCACGGCCCTGCCCATGGCGGCGTCTATGGCCTGGAAAATGGCCCGGGACGAGTCGTGCAAGGTGTTGTCCAGGTCAAACAGCCAGACGCGCTGCGCCGGATCCGCATGCGCGGACGGACGCCGCGGCCGGTGCGACGCCAGCACGGGGCGCAGGGGCCGCATGCTGTTCTAGCGCGAACTGATCATGGTGCCCACGCCGCGATCCGTAAGGATCTCGAGCAGCAGGCAATGGGGCACGCGGCCGTCGACCACGTGAACCGAGGTGACGCCATTGCGCGCGGCGTCGAGCGCCGAGGAAATCTTGGGCAACATGCCGCCGGATATGGTGCCGTCTTCGAAGAGTTCGTCGATGGTTTGGGCCGACAGGCTGCGCAGCAGGTCTCCGTTCTTGTCGAGCACACCGGGGGTGTTGGTCATCATGAGCAGTTTTTCGGCGCCCAGCACTTCCGCCATGCGGCCGGCGACCACGTCGGCATTGATGTTGTAGGCGCGTCCGTCTTCGCCATAGCCGATGGAGGAGATGACGGGGATGAACTGGTCGTCCTGCAACGCCTTGACGACGGCCGGCTCGATTTGCGTGATGTCGCCGACATAGCCGATGTCGAGCCACTGGCCGGGATTGTCCTTGTCGGCAAGCAGCTTTTTCTTCGCCTTGATCAGGCAGCCGTCTTTGCCGGTGAGCCCCACGGCCTTGCCGCCCGCTTCATTGATCATCATGACGATGTCTTGCTGCACCTGGCCGCCCAGCACCCACTCGACCACTTCCATGGTTTCGGCGTCGGTCACGCGCATGCCCTGAATGAAGGTGCCTTCCTTGCCCAGGCGCTTGAGCGCGGCATTGATTTGCGGGCCGCCGCCGTGGACCACGACGGGATTGAGCCCCACCAGCTTGAGCAAGACCACGTCGTGCGCGAAGCTGCGCTGCAGCGCCTCTTCGGTCATGGCGTTGCCGCCGTATTTGATGACGACGGTCTTGCCATGAAAGCGGCGGATGTAAGGCAATGCCTCTGACAAGACGTCTGCCTTGATGGTGGACGAGTAAGAGGTGGGATCTTGCGTAGTAGTCATGGGCGATTTTGAGTAAGGCGTGGGCGCTTAACCGGCAAGCGCTTTGTTGACGGTACTGAGAAATGACGCTTTGTCGTAATTGCCCAGGTAGCGTTTGATGATGTGGCCCTGCTTGTCGATAAGAAACGTGGTGGGAGTAAGCCGCACGTCGCCGAAGGCCTTGGCGATTTCGCCCTGCGCGTCGATGACGACGGGAAAGGGTAGTTCACGGGTGTCGGCGTAGTTCTTGACGTAGTTGGGTGGATCGTACTGCATGGCCACGGCAAAGACTTCAAATCCTTTGGGGCCCAGGTCTTTGTAATACTGGATGGTGTCGGGCATTTGCGCAATGCAGGTTACGCAGCTGGTGGCCCAGAACTTCACCATGACAACCTTGCCGCGCAAGTCTTGCGAGGTGATCTTCTGGCCGGTGAGGGTGGTGTAGGTAAGGTCGGGCGCTGTCTTGGCCGCGCCCGTGAATTGCCAGATGCCGACCCCCGCAAGGGCCAGCACGGCAATAACGCCGATAAGTAGTTTTTTCATTGCCTTACTGTACGGGCATAGCCTGCGGGGCGTCGCCTATGGTGTCGGATGAGGTTGAAGTTGCCGAGCCCGATTCCTGGATAGGCGCCGGCGATGACGACGTGCTGACGCTTTCTGCGGAAACGATCTGGAATAGCTTGACGACCTTGTTGACGCCGCCTACCCCGGCCGCCGCCGTTGCCGCCATTTGGGCTTCCTGCTGCGTGACCTTGCCCAGCAGATAGACCACGCCGCGTTCGGTGGTGACCAATATGGTGCGGGTGGGGACGTGCTTGGTGTTGATGAGCGTGGTCTTCACTTTGGATGTGAGCCAGGTGTCGTTCGTGCGAACACTGACCGGCGTGATTTCGCCCACGCGCAGTTCGTTGACGACCCTTTTCACTTTTTCCACCTTGGCGGCGGCTTCCTGCGCGCGCACCTTGTCCTGCTGGTTGGGCACGTCGCCCGTTAGCAGCACCAGGCCGGCATACGAGGCGGCATTGACGCGCGCCGCGTCGCCCAGAAGCGAACGCATTTCGGCGGCTATTTTCATTTCTATGGCCTGGTCTTCGACCTGTTCGCCGGCGGTGCGGCGGTCGGTGGCCACCATGGCCGTGGTGGCGGCGGTGCCGCCAACGACCAGCAGGCCGCAGCCCGACAAGGTGACCAGCGCGGCAAGCGCGGCGGCGAGCAGGTAACGAGCGGCGTTTGGATTCTTTTGCATTACAGCGTGTCTCCTAGTAGTAAAGCGTCGATACCGTCGCATAGGGCATGCAGCAGTACGATATGCACCTCTTGGATGCGCATGGTGCGGTCATGAGGCACGCACAAGTGAATGTCTGTGTCGTACAGGAGTTCGGACAGCGAACCGCCGCCCTTGCCGCTAAGGGCAATGACCGACATTTCGCGTTCGTGAGCCGCTTCGATGGCGCGGAACACGTTGGCCGAATTGCCGCTGGTGGAAATGGCCACCAGAACGTCGCCCGGCTGGCCCAGCGCCGTGACCTGACGCTCGAAGATGGCGTCGAACCCGTAGTCGTTGCCGACGGCGGTAAGTATGGACGTGTCGGCGCTTAAGGTAATGCCCGCCAAGGGTAGACGGTCGCGTTCGAACCGGCCAACCAGTTCGGCAATGAAATGCTGCGCGTCGGCGGCCGAGCCGCCATTGCCGCAGGCAAGAATCTTGCCGTTGTTGGCCAGCGAGCCGAAGACCAGTTCCACGGCGTGGGCCAATGGCTGAGATAGCTCGCGCGAGCTGGCCTTGAATGTGTCGATCGCATCGTTGAAATGCGAGGTCATGTGCGAGGTCATATCCATAGCGGGCATTATCTCATGATCG
>CAZONP010000137.1:0-6928 GCA_964581155.1 uncultured Candidimonas sp.
GGCCATGGTGGTCACAACGCTATTGACGACGTTGCCACCGTTGCTGGCGGCCGCGCTGGCGGAAGCGGCCAGCACGGCCGCCTGTTGCGCGACATCGGCATTGCTCTTGACCGTGCTGGACAATTGCTCCATGGCCGCTGCGGTCTGCCCCAGGTTTTCCGATTGCCGCTCGGTGCGCTGCGATAAATCGGTATTGCCCGCCGCGATCTGCACCGACCCGCTGGCTATGCTGTCGCTGCTGTCGCGCACCGAACCGACGACACGGCGTAGGGATTCCTGCATCAGGCTGATGGCCAGCACGATGCTCCCCGGACGGGCATGCGAGGTATCGATGGGCGTGGTCAGGTCACCGGCCGAAATGGCATTGGCCACGCGGGCGACGTCCGCCGGCTGGCCACCCAGCTGGCCGGTGAGTCCTCGCGCCATGAGCCCGCCGGCCACTATTCCCGCCAAGACGCCAAATAACGTCAAGCCCAGCATCAACGTGCGCCCCATGGCATAGAAGGCATCGGTTTCGTTGTTCAACGCGTCGGCATTGGCTTGCTTTTGCGCCAACAACGCATTGACCATTTCCTCGGCCTTCAGGGCAATGGGCAGCGCCTCGGCCATCACCACCGATAAGGCGTCGCGCGCTTCTCCGAACTCGCCGACTCCGGGGTGAGCGATGACTTCGGAAAACTTTTTCTCGTACTCGGCAGCGGCCTGAAAGGTATTGGCGACAATGGCTTTGTCTGCGTCGGTAACAAGCGTGTCTTCAGTCTTTGCCAATGCCGTGCGAAGATTCGCGAAGTGCGTTTTCATGGTGTTGATTTCGCGGTCCTTGTCGGCGCCCGCTTGCGCCAATAGCGCGCCCCGGCCTGCGCGGCCCGCGGCCACCAACTGCACTCGCGCTTCAGCGGCGTGGCGCAGACCGACCGTTTCCCGCTCGTACATGAGCGACGCCCGATCCCTGATTTGCCCTGCGGCCTGTATGCCCACCGCCCCAATAATGCCCGCAATACAGGATCCCAATACAAAGGCGCCTATAAGCTTGGTACCGACCTTCAAATTCGTAAACCAGTACATTTCGATTCCTGACGAAAGGCGGCCTGCTTGACAACGGACAATAGCCCGAAGCGACCAAGCCATTACCATAGTGGCAAAGTTATCTATGCAGATCGGCATCTTATCGGGCGTACCATGGTACAGAGTCAAGAAACCACAACAACAGACAACAGATTCACCATTGGACATGTCGCCAGGCTCGCCGACGTCAATGTGGAAACCGTCAGGTATTACCAGCGCATTGGCCTTCTCGTGGAGCCGCAGAAGCGGTGGGACGGCTATCGCCGCTACACCGGCGACACCGTCAGGGACATACGCTTCATCAAGCGCGCCCAGGGGCTGGGATTCTCATTGAAGGAAATTGCGGCTGTCTTTCACCCGGCAACGGGACGCAACTGCGACAACATTGCCGACCTGACCGCCACGAAATTGCGAATGCTTGACGAGACCATAGAAGACCTTTCGGCACGACGACGCGAATTAAGCGCACTGGTGGACCAATGCGCCGAATGCCGGGCCGGGGCTCCCGCCAACGCCTGCGTGATTGTGCAGGCGCTGCAAGACTAGCCGGCCAACCGCAGGCTGGCGTCCTCCATCTCGATGATCGGAGATGGTGTCGACGAAAGCTTGAAAACAGAAACGGCATCGGCCAAATGATGCGCCTGGTCCTGCAGCGAGCCGGCGGCAGCGGCCGCCTGCTCGACCAGTGCCGCATTCTGCTGCGTTACTTCATCCATCTGGACGATCGCCAGATTGACCTGATCGATGCCAGTGGATTGCTCTTCGGAGGCCGCAGCGATCTCTTTCATGATGTCTGTCAAGCCACGCACAGAGTTCAAGAGCTCGTGCATTGTGGCACCCGCGCCTTCGACCTGCTTGGCGCCGTCATTCACTTCGGTCAATGAAGCTTCGATCAGCTTCTTGATCTCTCGTGCCGCCTCGGCGCTGCGTTGAGCCAGGGACCGGACTTCCGAAGCCACCACGGCGAACCCGCGGCCCTGTTCACCCGCGCGTGCCGCCTCGACTGCGGCATTCAATGCCAGGATATTGGTCTGGAAGGCAATGCTGTCGATCACACCTACGATCTCGCCAATACGGCCCGAGCTTGATGAGATGCGTTCCATGGTTTTGACGACACCTGCGACAGCCTCTTCCCCTCGGTGAGCCACCGTCGATGCGGCATCAGCCAGGGTATTGGCCTGGCGCGCATGGTCGGAATTCTGCTTCACCGTTGCGGACAGTTCGTCCATGCTGGCAGCCGTTTCCTGCAAGGATGCCGCCTGTTGTTCGGTGCGACTGGAAAGGTCAGTGTTCCCGCCGGCGATCTCGGTGGCGCCCATAGTGATCTCGTCGACGCTGGAGCGCACGGTTGCAATGGTGCGCTCCAGGTTGCTTTGGGTCCGCTTCAGATTATGGAACAACGTATGCACTTCATTCCTGCTGTTGGCGGGGACATTGTGGATGCGCGCGGAAAGGTCGCCCTGGCCCAGTCTCTCCATACCTTCGATGACGCGTGCAACGGGCCGCAAGGTACGGGCCGCCAGCCAGCCAACCAGCAGCGAGATCAGCATGGTGCCGATCGTCATCAGCCCCAGCTGCATGTACAAGGCGTCATAGCTTTCATGCAGGAACTCGTCCTTATCACCCGCGCCGTACATGAGCCAATCCCAGTTCTTTACGGTGGTCCATGCCATGTACTGCGCCGTTGCATCCTGGCCCAGCGTCACCTCGGCGAAGCCCTGGGGCTGTTGGTACAACGCGTCCAGATTGGCGACATCGGCGGGTGTCAGGCTTGCTGACAGGGGATCGCCCGGCTTGCCGCCGACGCCCGCCACGCGCACCCAGCCCGCGCCACCCGGGGCGCGTTTCAACAAGCCCAGCCTGCCGTGGTCGGCCACGGTGGCGCTGGAAATCCACTCCAGCACATTGGCCACCTGTTCGTGCACATCGATACGAATCGACAAGCCACCATAGACGACGCCGGCGTCGTCCTTCAGCGGTTCGATGCTCATGGCGTACCACTTGCCATTGCGTTGCACCAGGCCGCTATAGGGCTGCCCGCCATCCAGCGTGCGTGCCAGCAAGTCTGTGGGTTCGACCGTGCTTCCAAGGCGGATATTGCCCTGCGCGTCGCGCAGCAACGTGGCGATGCGCACCCACTTGTTGCCCGAACGCACGATGACGGCAGGGTCGGCGCCGGTGTTTTCGTTGATGCGCAACAAGGCGTCGATATCGCCGTTGACGATGCGATCTTCCACCACCATGAGGGGCACTTCACCGCCCTCGTCCGTGTCGATGACTCCGCCATCCAGCACGGGGACGCCACCCAGTTCCCGCTTCATGACCGGTATGAGTTCCGTGCCGCGCTGCGTTGCCGTGGTGAATACCAATTGCAGCGAGCGCTCGACACCTTCCATGGCCGCCGCCATTTCGCGCTCCGTTGCCCCGACTGCGGCCAGCCGGCTCTGCAAAGCCATGAGCATGCTGATGCTTGCCATGACAAGCACCGTTGCAATGGAGGTTACCAGCAACAGCTTGACGGCGAGCGAGCGTCGGGCAAGCCAGCCGGCGCCGGCACCGGCACCGGCATCTTTGGAATCGGGATGTGTCAACATTGTCTCCTTATGGCGTCATAGTGTGAGCACGCTTGTTGTGTGCCCTATAACGTCATATCACGAGACTTGTTTATACCCCAGCTGGTAGGGAGTTACCCTGAATGATCTCCGTTACATCGCCGCGCTCATAGCGCGCTGCATGAATTCATCAACCGGCATTGCCTGTCCATTCACGTTAACGCTATCGTTTTCGTAAAGCATGTCGAGCGAAGCGATGTCGCCATCCACCTTGACAAGCCCCGCTTGCTTGAAGCGGGCAATGTACTGGTCATAGAGCAAGGCTCCAAGTAATTCCATTTGCAACCGTTCTTCAGGATTCTTCTCGGCCTGGCCGAAGACTTGAACAAACATGGACTTGGACAACGTCACGTCGAGCTTGATGCGTTTGAAGATTTCGGCCACCAGGATTTGGTTGTCCGCGTCGTCCGGACTGGTCGGCTTGGCAAGGTTCACTTTCAAGCCGGCCTGACTTTGCCCCTTGCCATTCTTCCAGATAAAGGGTTCGATTGACAGTACCGGGTTCGACGCCAGAATGGTCATCACCCTGTCGCGCATGACCGCTTCCTCGGCGTCCGTGAGCTCGAATTCCTGGTCTTCGTCAGCGCCGTGACTGGCCTGGATGGCATCGTATTCGACCGCCATTGCCGTGATGGCGGCCACGTCAAGACGCTCCGCTTTCACGCCCACCGAGACACTGCCCAGATCCGCATTTCCGACGGCAATCCGGCCGAAGTCATACCGAAGCGACCCATCGAGCAGCGAAGCTTTCTGCAGGCTATCCAGATTCACCGTCATATTCTCGATGACAAGCGCGTCGTCGCTTTCGCCGTCGATGACCAAGGCGCCGACCGTTGCGGTCGTTGTCACTGTGATGTCGTCTTGTTGCCCGGTGGCGGTCTTGCTATTGATCCGCACATTGCGAACCTTCAGATCGTCGCCCGCCGCGTCGTCCGTGAGGCTTAGCTCGGCGAATTCGCCCACAGCCGTGTTGTCGTTGAAATCGTTGCTGAAAACCATTTCAATCACGCCGCCACTGAAGGCAAGCGTTTCGCCCTCTTCCACCAAATTGGTTGGTTCAAACGTCCAGACCGATTTGCCTTCACCGAAGAAACCGACGCGCGTTTCGCCATGCACTGGCGGCTTGCCCTCCTGGCTGTCGAACCAGGCCTGCGTTGCGGGCGTGGCAATCAGCCGCGCCTGGCTATGCGCCAACATCGGCGAGAAATCACCCAAGCGCAAGGCGCTTAGAGGGAACGGACCGTGCTGAAGGTGATCATGCATCTTCAATTCCACCGGTTCCCCATCGTCTCCCTGCATATGAATGGAATAGGAAATATCCGAAGAGAAAAGCTGGCGCTTGTAATCCTTGATTTCAATGTTCAGGCCGCTGCCACCCAGGTCCGCGCCCAGCACCTTGACCAGGCGTTCATTGGCTTGGACGACGATTTGTTCAACGGTGGCTTGCGCCTCTTTACCCACATACCAGCTCGTTCCCAGATACGCCAATCCGGCAAGAACGACTACGCCAACCACACCTGTACTTTTCTTCATTTTTTTCCTATTTTGTAATCCGAGAACGTGACCCGCACAGCCGGAGAAAATGCAAGAAATGATTTAACCATGAAACCTGCATGCTGATCACGCCGCCACGCCTTTCGTCTGTTAGGGGAACACGGCCGATAATGGCAGCGCCCAGGCAAGGCCGTCCGCCACACCGGCGCGCGGACGGTATTCAAAACCCAAATACCCGGGGTAGCCGGATTCCGCCAGACGGCGCAAACCTTCGAACAGCGCATGTTGTTGCAGATCCGGCTCATGCCGATCGGGGCTTCCCGCCACCTGAGCGTGCCGTATCCAGGGCACGCAAGGGGCCAGCGTGGCCAACACGTCCAGCCCCTGCTTCACGACATGATAGAAATCGAACTGTAATCCGACATTGAGCTCGTCCAGTTCCTGCAATATTGAAAGCACTTGCTGCGGCTCATCATAGAAATACCCGGGTACGTCGTGGCCGTTCAACGCTTCCAGCGTCAGTGTGATGGAACGATCCTGCGCCGCCGCCCAGGCAAGGTTGTCCAGCAGCACTGCGTGTTGACGTTGCCTTGATTCAGCAGGGGACTCCGCCACGCCCGCCATCACGTGAACCGCCCGGCAGCCGGTCGCCGAGCAAACCGCCAGTGCCTGCGCCCACGCACCTTGAAACAAGGCTTGCGCGCCCTCTTGCGCGGCCATTCCCCAAGGATGTTCCGCCGTTATCGGGGTATTGATGAGCACCAGCTGCAATCCCGCCTCGGTAAGCCGATTTGCGTACCATTGAGGCGTCTCGTCATAGGGAAAAAGAATCTCGACGGCCGTAAAACCATCGCGGGCCGCCGCTGCGAAGCGTTCGGCCAACGGCAAATGCCCGTACAGCAATGTTAGGTTCGCGGCAAATTTCACGCTTGGCTAGCCCCAGTTTCACGGCCCAGAGACACCCGTGCCAGTTGCGAAACGTCATGTTCGCCCAGCCCCATCACGCGCGCCAGCCGATACACCTGCTGGGCCGACGCGCTGACCGGCATGGGCGTACCCTGTTGCTGCGCCAGCGCGGCAACCGTGTCAAGGTCCTTGAGCATGGTGTTGAGTCCGGCCAGCTTGCCCTGCGGCGGCGACGTCATGCGTGGCACGAAAATTTGCAACAGAGCGGAGTCGGCCCAGCCCCCTGCCAACGCCTCGTCAAGTCTTGAGGCGTCCACACCGCTTGCACTTGCAAGGGCAATTGCCTCGGCGATCGCGGCGATTGTCGTCGCCACTATTGTTTGATTGCACAGCTTGGTCGTCTGGCCCGCACCGACGTCGCCCATGTGCGTCACACGCTTGGCATACGCCATCAACAGTGGAGTCAGTGTGCGAACCATATCGGCGGAGCCACCGGCCATAATGGCCAGGCTTCCCTCTTCGGCGCCACCCACGCCCCCGGACACGGGCGCATCGACCCAGGCGGCATTATTCATGTCCAGCAGGCGCTTTGCCATGGAACGGGTCTGGTCCGGCGCGATCGAAGAATGGTCAACGACGCAGCGCAGCGCGCCCTCGACGGCAAGCCCGTTCGGCCCGAAGACCACGGCTTCCACTGCGGCGGCGTCGAACAGGCAAAGGCACACAATTTCGCATTCCTGGGCCATGTCGGCAGGATACGCCACTGGGGTGGCGCCAAAGGCGGCAAGCGCCATTGTCTTTCGGGGTGTCCGGTTCCATACCAATACGTCGTGCCCTGCGGCGAGCAGACG
>CAZONP010000138.1:0-4737 GCA_964581155.1 uncultured Candidimonas sp.
CACCCAGATGTCGGCCTGGATGTATTCCATGATATGGCCGATATGGAATGAACCGTTGGCGTAAGGCAGGGCAGTAGTTACAAATAGCGTGCGCGACATGTCTTGGGTATCTGAAAAAAAGAGGAAAGAAGCGATTTTAGGCCAAGCATAGCAGCCCGACGAGCAAAACCGCTTGCGCGGCCCTACCCGTCGGGCTGGATCCACCGTAAAGGCGGCCCGCTGCTCGTTAGCAAATGTGAGTTTTGGTTACGGAATTTCGCGCATTTCGACGTCGCTGACGTCTTTGGTATTGAACCCCGGCTGCTTGGCCGCAGGTTGCCGGCGCTGGTCCCAGTAGGCCTTGACGCCAAATGGCCGCCCCCTGACGCGCGCCACGACATACAGAATGCCGATGGCAATGGCGGTGGAAATCATGAAAATGAAAGCCATCGTCATGCCGAAAAGGGCCAGGACAAGGAACAGGATGCCACGAATAATTTGATTAAATATAGTCATCGTAATTTAGTAGACACTGCCGGGGAAAAATAATTCCCTCAATCCGCTATTCTTGAGCCTTCGGCGCAATTTTTCCAAGCAAGGCCTACTGATATGAGCACAACTCCCGAAAAACTACTGGGTGTATTGGCGGACATTACCGACCCGAATACACAGCAAAAACTGGCGCTTACGTCAAAGAATTGCGACATCATGCTGGATGGCGCGGGTGTAAGTATTACTGTACCCCTGGGATACCCATTGCACAATGGGCATCCCGAACTCCAGAAACGCATTGAAACGGCCTTGCAGGCGCAAGGCGTTGCATTGAAGTCCCTGCGATTCACTACGCGCATTGTCGGTCATGCCGTCCAGCCCGGTCTGCGCACCCTGCCGAACGTACGCAATATCATTGCGGTCGCGTCCGGCAAGGGCGGCGTGGGCAAAAGTACGACGGCTGTGAATATCGCGCTGGCCTTGCTGAACCAGGGGGCGCGCGTCGGCCTGCTCGACGCCGATATCTACGGCCCCAGCGTGCCGCTCATGCTGGGCTTGTCGGGAAAACCGAAAAGCCTGGACGGAAAATCCATGGAACCGCTGGTCGGTCATGGCCTGCAGGCGAATTCCATCGGCTTTCTGATCGACGAGGACTCGCCCGCCATCTGGCGCGGTCCCATGGTCACGCAGGCTCTGCAGCAGCTACTGAACCAGACCAACTGGAATGACCTGGATTACCTCATCGTCGACATGCCTCCGGGCACGGGCGATATTGCCTTGACCATGGCGCAGAAAGTCCCGCTTACGGGCGCCATCATCGTGACCACGCCGCAGGACTTGGCGCTGGCCGACGCGCGTCGTGGGCTGCGCATGTTCCAGAAGGTCAATGTGCCGGTATTGGGCGTGGTCGAAAACATGTCGATACATATTTGTTCGAATTGCGGCCATGCCGAACCCATTTTCGGCGAGAATGGCGGACGCGAGATGGCGGCGGAATTCAAACTGCCGTGGCTGGGTTCGCTGCCTCTGAAAATGGCCATACGCACGCAGACCGATTCGGGCAACCCCAGTGTCATCGCGGAACCCGGTGGTGAAGCGGCTCAGGCCTATCACTCGATCGCTCAAGCCCTGGCCGCCAATGTGGCCGCGCTGGCCCCGGACACCACCACGGGTAAGCCATCGGTCGTTGCACGGAAACCATAATTGAATGCGCTTTAGCGTTGCCTGTCTTTGCATAGCCTTGGGTAGCCTGGCGCATGGTGCCCATGCCGCCAGGCCGGATGTCGTGATCGATCCGGGCGGCGTCGACCCCATCGCTTTGCAGGCCATTAATTCAGCCGTGGAAGCCATTACCCGGCTGGCCGAAGACCAGGACGGGGGCGAAGTGTCGCGCCTGCGCAGGCGTGCCCGCGAGGCAACCTTGTCGGCGCTGGAGACGCAGGGGTATTTTTCCCCCAGAGTGGTGCTGGAAGTCGGGGAGGACGTGCTGGGTGAAACCTGGGACATCATCATCGAGCCAGGCGTGATCACGCGGGTGGACACGGTGCAGCTGAAATTCGGGGGGCAAATTACACGACCCGAATTTGCCGCCCGCGTCGATGCCCTGAAGTCGGAATGGCCGTTGCGCAAGGACATGCCGTTCGTGAACGAGACGTGGCGCAACGCCAAGGCGTCGCTCCTGGACGAGGTCAGCCGCAAGGATTTCTTTTTCGCCCGCCTTGCGAGCACGCAGGCCACTATCGATGCCGAGCATGCCAAGGCGGGCCTGTTCGTTGATGTGGAAAGCGGGCCGCGCGTGCGCATGGGTGAACTGTGGACGACAGGCCTCAAGCGCGTTCCACCCAAACTTATCGATCGCTATATCCGGTATTCCCCGGGCGACCCCTACGACCAGGACAAGCTCGATGAATGGCAGCAGGCGCTGCAGTCCACGTCGTTTTTCAGGGGCGCCTTTGTCACGCTGGACCAGGACCTCGCGCGTCAGGTCATGTTGCCGGACGGCGAGATGCAATTGCCGGTAAAGGTCCAAGTATCCGAAGGCCCGGCGCGCCGGGCGACCGGGTCGCTGGGTGCCGATAGCGACAATGGGCTGCGCGTTGAAGGACTGTACCGGCAAAACGTCGTGTTCGGACAGCCGGTATGGATAGAAACCGGGGCAGGTATCGACAAGAATCGCCAGCGGGCTTTTTTCGACGTGCATCTGCCCCCCACCCTGAGCGGCTATAAGGACAGTGTTGGCGTGCTTTACAACCATTCCGATATCGAAGGGCTGGACAACCGCCGCATGGGCGTGGGGTGGAAGCGGCGCCAGGAACGCAAGGCCGCCGGCGACAGCCGGGTGGAATACGAAACGCAGTGGGGCCTGATCGGCGCTTGGGACAAGACGTCGATCAGTGGCGCCGAAACCTTCGAAGTGCCGACGCTGGTGGGCACGTGGCAGTGGCTGCGCCGCGACGTCGACAAGAAATACGATCCGCGCGAAGGCCACCTGATCGACTTCGGCCTGGGCGCCGGCGTGACGCTGGACAAGAGCGAACCCTTCTACCGGTCCAGCCTGCGCCTGCAGAAATGGTGGCCCGTGGGTCCACGCGACGTGCTTACGGTGCGCGGCGAAGTCGGCAAGGTCTGGGCAAAGACGGAACGCTTGCCGCAAGATTTTGCGTACCGCACCGGCGGTGCCCGCTCCATACGCGGCTACCGCTACCAAAGCATCGGACTGGAACGGGGCGACGCCATTGTGGGCGCGCCCGCGCTGGCCGTGGCCAGTGTGGAGTTCACTCATTACTTTACCGACATAATGGGCATGAATTTCTTTGTGGATGCGGGTGATGCCGCTCCTTCATTCGGGCAAATGGATTGGGCCCTGGGCTACGGCGTGGGGCTTGCCGTGCGTACGCCCGCAGGGCCTTTCTTTGTCGACGTGGCCTATGGCCAGCGGGACCGCCGAGCGCGTCTGCACTTTTCCCTGGGTATTGCGTTTTGAGCCGCATGTCGCGATGGTTGCGTAGAATTCTGCTGTGGCTGGGACCGGCGATCGTTCTGGCGATTCTGCTTGTTAGCAGCTTGCTTGTCTGGCTGGTGGCAACGCCGTCGGGGACGCGGTGGGCGCTCGACACTGCCGCCGCGCAGTTCGACGGCCAGGTCGAGGGCGCGTCCGGCACCTTGTGGTTCGGCATGCATGTCGATTCGCTTTCCATGGCATTTCCCGGGGCGGCGGTGCACATCGAAGACTTTCATTTGCACGCAAATTGGCGGGACTTGCTGGACCGGCGGGCGCACGTTTATGACTTGTCGGCCAGTCTGCTGGCTTTGGAACTGACATCCAGCGAAGACGATGCGCCGGGTGAGCCCGTGAAAATACCGGCCTTGCCAGTGCTGGTCACGATCGACCGCCTTGCCGTGGACGAATTGCGCGTCATCCAGAACGGCGTCGCCTTGCCCATCAGCATTCAAAATCTTTCGAGCTCGTTGGCGGTGACGGACGCCGGTGGGCAAGTCGTGGTGCAGACCCTGCAACTGGGCCATGAGCAAATGGACATCGCGATCGAGGGCGAACTTAACGTACTGGCGCTGCACGACCCCTGGCCGCTGCGTGGTCAATTCACGACGCGTGCCACCGGCCTGGGCGCGGAATCGCCGCTGTGCGCACGGAACTACCTGCCCACGCTGCCCGTGGCGCCTGGCCGCAAGGCGCCTGAAGGCGCGGTTTCAGCCGTGGCCGAGCGCGCGCCTGAAACCGCGACGGAAGCGGCGCCGCCTTGCACCCTGGAAGTGGATACGCGTATTGAGGGTGACCTGGATGCCCTTAGGGTGGTCTTGAAGGGCAGCGGGCAGGGCATGAGCCTGGACGGCGTCGCCGGCCTGACCCCACGCGCCGAATTTCCGCTGAAGGATGCCGACGTGGCGCTGCACCTTGCCGACGGATCGTCGCTCCAGGCCAAGCTGGACTGGACCACCCGGATGGTCGACGCGGTCGTTCACGACCGGGTGACGGGCAGCCTGCGCACCGAAAAGCTCGATATCGGTCAATTGCTTGGCCCGGTCATCCCCGAAGCCGTCATCACCACGACGGCAAACTTCGACCTTGAACTGCGCAACCGCCAGGACGTCACCGAGGCGGAAATGGACCTGACGTTCGGCGAAGGTTCCCGCTGGAACAAGCAGGCCCTGGGCGGCACGCTGAAGACGCGGATCGTCAACGCCGGCACGCCTGCTGCGTCCGCGCCGGAACCCGGGCCGGCTGCCCCGCCAACCGCGTCGCCGTCA
>CAZONP010000138.1:4837-6915 GCA_964581155.1 uncultured Candidimonas sp.
CCGTCACCTAAATCGACGCCGCCCGCCCCGACTTTGCAGTGGCGTAATCTGCAATTGGCGGCGATCGACATGGACTTGCGCCTGGGCAAGAATCAGTTACGGGCCCAGGGCGCGCTGGGCTCGGCCGACAGCCGCATGACGCTCGATTTTCTTGCGCCTGAGTTGCGCGCCTTCTGGCCGGACATTCCCGGCGGCGCCGAGGTGAAGGGCGAGGTGGCTGGGACGCTTGCGCAGCACAAGGCCACGCTGGACGCCCAATACAAGCCGGAAAAGAGTCAAGCAGGCAAAGTCGGCAGCGCGCCGGCCAGTGTGCGCCTGGCCCTGGAGGGCGGATGGGGGCGTGGTAACGAATCAACGGAAGGTTGGCGCGGCACACTAACCACGCTGTCGGCCGAACATGCAGGCATGGGCGTGCGCACGGACGCCCCCATGGCGCTGAGCTTCCTGCCCGAGGCCGTAGCGCCCGCCTGGCAATGGCAAGTAGGCTCCACCCGTATCGACATGCTTTTGTCGACGCGTACGCTGTTCACGGTCGATCACGAAGCCTCCAGGGGTGGCGCCGGACGCTGGGAGACTAAAGGCGCGATCGCGCGCCTGCCACTGTCGCCGGCGCTGCTGGATGAAGTCGGCAAGAAGCTTGACCTCCAGACCCAGGAGTTGGAGGACCGTGGCGGGGTGACGGTGCTGGCCGATAAGGCGGTCGCCGTTACGGAAATTGTGTTGGGCGTGAATTGGGACTTGAAGTTCGCCGGTGCGCTGGCGGGTACGGCGCATGTGGAGCGCATTTCGGGGGACGTAATGGTACCCGCCGAGCCGGCCTTTCCCCTGGGCCTGCAGCAGTTCTCCCTGGACCTGAACGCCAAACCGCGCAACGGATCATCCAGCCTGGTCACGGCCGAGCTGGATGTGACCACCAATAAGATGGGCCGAGTATCGGCTTCGGGATCGACACTGGTTCATGCAACGCCCGGCGGCGGGTTGATGATGCGCGACGAGGACGTGCGCACGGTGGATATCGATGCCGACATCGACGACCTGGGTTGGACGAGCCTATTCCTTGGCGATGCCATGGAGCTGGGCGGCGCGCTGCAGGCCGATGTGCAGCTTAAGAGCCGTGCGAACGGAACCTGGGCGACCAGCGGAACGATACGCGGCCAGCAAATTCGCGTGATCCGTATCGATGACGGCGTGCGCCTGCTGGACGGTACGCTGTCGGCGCGGCTGGCCGATGACCGCCTGATCCTGGACAGCCTCAGTTTTCCGGCGCTACTGCGTGTGGAACCGAAGGAATGGCGCACGGCCGAATGGGTGAGCACCAATGCCGATGCCAAGGGCGGCAAGCTGACGATTTCGGGCGACTGGAATTTATTCGATTCGGAAGGCGTTGTGGATGTCGAGCTGTACCGCTACCCCATCCTGCAACGGGCGGACCGGTACGCCATGGTCTCGGGCAAGCTGCGCCTGGCCGCGGAACTGCCCAAGATCGCCATCAGCGGGTCCTTGGTGGCGGACGCGGGCTGGTTCGATCTGGACATGCTCGGCGGCATTCCCACCGTCGACAGCGACGTCGTGGTCTTGCGTCCGGGCACCGAGATCGCCAAGGTCAATGTGCCCCTGGATGTCTCCATGGACCTGGATGTGGACCTGGGCCCCCGGTTTTATCTGACGGGCTATGGCGTGAACTCCGGCCTTGTCGGCCAATTGCACATCATGATGCGCGAAGGCAAACTGACGGGCATAGGCGCCTTGCGTACCCGCGGCGGCGCCATCGAGGCCTATGGGCAGCGCCTGCAGTTGCGCAAGGGCACCATTACGTTCCAGGGCGACATCACCAGCCCCATCCTGGATATTGAAGCCTTGCGTACCGGGCTGGCCGTCGAAGCTGGGGTGCGTGTGGCGGGGACGGCCAAGCGGCCGCGCATCGACCTCATCTCATATCCCGCCGTGAGCGAAATCGAGAAACTGTCCTGGCTGTTGATGGGGCATGGCGCCGACGAATCGGGCGGCGATATGGCCTTGCTGTTCTCGGTGGGTACATCGTTTCTGGGCAGCGGCGAGCCTTTCTACCGCAAGTTCGG
>CAZONP010000139.1:0-6815 GCA_964581155.1 uncultured Candidimonas sp.
GCGCGTTCTATGAAGGGCCGATGGCTCAACGCATGATCGACGCGGTCGCGGCTCACGACGTGCCCGGCGACCTGGCGTTGGAGGATCTGGCCGCTTACCGTGCGCTGAAGCGCGAGGCCTTATGCAGTCCCTACAAGGAATACTCGATTTGCGGCATGCCGCCGCCCAGCGCGGGCCCGCTGACGGTTCTTCAAATGCTGGGCATTCTGTCGCATACGCCGATGGCGGATCTGGCCGCCGATTCCCTGCAAGCCGTGCATTTATTCGCCGAGGCGGGCAAGCTTGCTTTCGCTGATCGCGACGCCTATGTGGCCGATCCCGACTTTGTGGATGTGCCGGTTCAGGCGCTGCTGGATCCCCGGTATCTTGCCTCGCGTGCCCGCCTGCTGCGGCCCGACAAGGCAATGGTGTCGGCGCCGCCGGGCAATCCCCTGCAACTGTCATCGATTCCCGGCGCGGGCACTACCCCCGAATTGCCTTCCACGACGCACATTGTGGCCGTCGATGCGGGCGGCAATGTGGTGTCGATGACCAGCACGATCGAATCCGCATTCGGCAGCAAGATCTTCGTGGATGGCTATTTGTTGAATAATCAGCTGACGGATTTTTCATTGACGGATGTCGATGCGCAAGGCGCGCTGGTACGCAATCGAGTCGAACCAGGCAAGCGGCCGCGCAGCTCCATGGCGCCCATGCTCGTACTGAAGGACGGCAAGCCCGTCATGGCTATCGGCTCGCCCGGAGGAAGCGCCATTATCAATTACGTGGCTAAAACGCTGCTTGGCGTGCTGGATTGGGAAATGAATATTCAGGAAGCCATCAGCCTGCCCAATCGCGGCAGCCAGAATCGTTCCACGTACCTGGAGAAAGGCACGCTGCTGCACACGTTGGTGCCTGGGCTCACCGCATTGGGGCACGTCGTTCGCGAAGTTGATCTGCCCAGCGGTTTGCAGGGAATCGTGGTGACGCCAAATGGCCTGCAAGGCGGCGCCGACCCGCGTCGCGAGGGTTTGGCCGCCGGCGGTTGAATGCACATGTCCCGGTCTGTTGCCACGGTGACCGGCAACATGTCTGCGGGCGCGCGGCCCGTGTTTATCGGAACACCACCGTGCGCTGGCCGTTGAGCAGGATGCGGTGCTCGACATGGCATCGAACGGCGCGCGACAGCACCAGGGATTCCACGTCGCTGCCGACTTGGGTCAGATCCTGCGCGCTCATCGCGTGGTCCACCCGCTCGATGTCTTGCTCGATGATGGGGCCTTCGTCCAAATGAGCTGTCACGTAATGCGCCGTAGCCCCGATGATTTTCACGCCGCGCGCGTGGGCCTGGTGATAAGGCCGGGCGCCCTTGAAGCTGGGCAGGAAGCTGTGATGGATGTTAATGGCCTTGCCCGCCAATGCCCGGCACAGTGTGTCGGACAAGACCTGCATGTATCGCGCAAGAACCACGAGGTCGACTTTTTCGCGTTCAACCAGGTTCAATATGGTTTGTTCCTGGACATCGCGTGTATCGGCGGCAACAGGCAAGTAGTGAAAGGGCACGCCATACGAGTTGGCGAGGCCGGCGAAATCGTTGTGATTGGACACTATGCCTGCAATTTCTACAGGTAATTGCCCACTATGCTGGCGGAACAGCAAATCGTTGAGGCAATGGCCCTGGCGGCTGACAAGAATCAGCAGCCTGGCCTTGCGTCGCAAATCATGGATCTGCGCCTGCATGTCGAAGCGATGAGCCACGGCCGCGAATGAAGCCTGTAATTCGGTGACGTCGGCCGGCTGGGGTAATGCGAAATGCACGCGCAGGAAAAAACGCTGCGTCTCAAGGTCGCCAAACTGCTGCGCGTCGACAATGTTGCCGTGCCGCTGCAGCAGCCATCCCGACACGTTGTGCACAATGCCGATGCGGTCCGGACAGGAGAGCGTAAGAATATAGTCGTTCATGTTCGATGTGGGTGAGGTCATGGCTTATGCGCCAATGCTCGGACAGTGGCATCCGCCAGAGCCAGGCAAGCGGTCAAGCCGGGTGATTCGATGCCGAAAAGATTCACGAGATTCGCGGTGCCATGTAGCGCGGGGCCCGCAATTATGAAATCAGCGGCAGGTTCTCCCGCGCCGACTATCTTCGGACGTATGCCGGTGTAGCCAGGATTCAGTGCCCCATCGGGAAGGGCGGGCCAGTACCGCCGCACAGCCTGGTAAAAGGTGTCGGCGCGTGTCGAATCCAGCGTATAGTCTTCGCCGTCCACCCACTCGGTGTCGGGTCCGAACTTGGCTTGGCCGCCCATGTCCAGGGTTAGGTGGACACCCAGCCCGGCGCTGTCGGGCATGGGGTAGATGAGCCTGCTGAAGGGCGAGCGGCCCGCCAGCGTGAAGTAGCTGCCCTTGCAGAAATAGGCGTTGGGTATGTGTTCGGCTGCCTGGCCTTCCAGCCGCCGCGCCACGGCTGGTGCCGACAGACCGGTCGAATTGATGACGCAGTTGGCGGTAAGCTCCATGCTTTCCTCGCCATCGAATCGCAGCAGGAACTCGCCGGACGGCAACACCTGGCCGCTGCTGAAACGCGTATGAAACACGCATTGCGCGCCATTGTTTTCGGCATCTCCCTGCAGCGCGAGCATCAGGGCGTGGCTGTCGACGATGCCGGTCGACGGCGATACCAGCGCGGCGTCACACACCAGCGCGGGTTCCAGTTCGCGGGCTTGTGCGCCCGAAATCCGGTATAAGTCGTCCACGCCATTCAGGCGCGCCCGCTCAGCGATTGCGCCGAGCTGATGGCTTTGATCGGGACTGGCCGAGACAATAAACTTGCCCAGGCGTTGATATGGCACGCCGTGTTCCGCGCAATAGGCATAAAGCATGCGTTTGCCTTCGACGCAAAGTCGTGCCTTCAGACTGTTTGGCTGGTAATAAATACCCGCGTGTATGACTTCGGAATTACGCGAGCTTGTTCCTGTGCCGATGGCCTCGGTGGCCTCGACCACCAGAACGTCGCGGCCCATCATGGCCAGTTTGCGCGCAACAGCCAGGCCGACGACGCCGGCCCCCAAGACGACGCAGTCGATATCTACCGCCATAGTTTGCCCTGCATAGTGTTATGTTCCCGCCACCGGCTCAGTTGCTCGACAGCGGCTCGACCGACGGCGTAAGGTCGAAATCGCCCGCATGGTAGACCAGGGGCTGGGCGAAATTGCGGTGGCAACGCTCGACTTGGCCCACAAAAATAATATGATCGCCCGCCTCGTGGCGAGTCAGGTTGTAGCATTCGAACCACGCGGCGAAACCGGTGCCACCCAGCATGGGCGTGCCGCCCGGGGCCCGCTGCACTTCCATGCCCGTGAATCGCCGGCTTTGTGGGCCGGAAGCGAATTGCTTGGCCAAATGCAATTGCGGGGCTGAAAGCACGTGAATGACATAGCGCTCGCAATGTTCGAAATGTTTCAGCGTACCCGCCGCCTTGGACAGGCTCCAAAGCACCATGGGCGGATGCAGCGAAACGGAATTGAACGAGCTGATGGTCAGACCCACGGGGGATTGATCGGTGGAATGCGCCGTGGTGATCACGGTCACGCCGGTTGCGAACCGCCCTAAGGCCGATCGGAAAAAATCAGCGTCGAAATCGGGTGGTGTCGCGACCATGGGGGATTGATTCCGCAACGGGGCTCAGGGCGCAAGGCGCAGGTGGGACCAGGCGCCGGCGGCGTCCAGCTGGAAAGCGATTCTGTCGTGCAGGCGCGAGGGCCGTCCTTGCCAGAACTCGGCATAGTCCGCAACCAGGCGATAACCGCCCCAGTGTTCGGGCCGGGCGGGGTGCGCGCCCAGCGTTGCCGTCAGTTCGACGGTGCGCGCTTCCAATTCAGCACGCGTTATTGGCTGGCTTTGAGGCGACACCCAGGCGCCTATGCGTGAGCCCAATGGACGGCTTTGGTAATAAATGTCGGATTCTTCCGCCGTTACTTTTTCGATACGTCCTTCGAGGCGTACCTGGCGTTCCAGTTGCGGCCAGAAAAACAGCAGGCTGGCAACCGGATTTGCCGCCAACTCCTGGCCCTTGCGCGATTGGTAGTTGGTGAAAAAAACGAAACCCTTCTCGTCGAACCCTTTGAGCAGCACGATGCGCGCGGCCGGACGGCCGTTCAAGGCGGTGGTGGCCAGCGTCATGGCGTTGGGCTCGGGTACGTCGGCCTTCAAGGCATCGCTGAACCATAGCGTGAACTGCTCGGTGGGCGTGCTGGCAAGCGACATTTCGAGCAGTTCGAATTTTTCGTATTTTTGGCGGATATCGGCGATGGACATGGCACGGAAAAAAGGTCTGAATCCAGTAGTTTACCGGACGCCGCCGTCGCCTTCAGGCAGAAGCGTCAAGCGAGGCGTGCAGTTGAGCAACAATGGCCTTCAGGCGCTTGTCGTGAATATTGGATTTCGCGAGCGCATGGGCGGTTTCCAGTACGTATTCAATGCAAGGGCCGTAGCTTCCGTGCGCCTGTCGCACGATGCTGATCAATTGGTCGGACGGCAGGTCCCGCACATAGGCGTCGGTATTGCGGTTCATTGTGAACGTAAGCGCGTTAACGGTGCCTTCCTGTGTGCGGCAGGCAAGCCAGCGGGGAATATATGCCCCGCTGGGCATTTCGCGCCGCCATAAGGCTTCCATGGTGGCGGGGACATCCTGGGCCGGGATACGAAAGGCCATGCCTCGGCACGAGCCGCCCATATCCAGTCCGAAAACCAGGCCGGGCTGGTCCGGCGTACCGCGATTGATGCGGGACCAAAGGCATAGCGCGCGGTGATACCCGTGCAGCAGGGCAGGGCGTTGCTCGGTAAAGTTGAATTCCGGACGCCAGATGAGGGATCCATACCCGTATACCCACACGTCTTGATCGCTTTGCCAGTGCGCGAGCGATTGCTGAAGTGACGCGTGGCGTTCCGCTTCCGTGAGAACCCGAAACGTGTGTGGGGCGGGCGCAACCTGCTTGTCTTGAAAGAAAACGGTGTTCACTTGCTTGAGTTTCAAACCATTAACGTTGGCATTATCTGCATTTTAGGGGCTCTTCGCCATTTACAGGCTTTATTATGGAGGACGATCCGTTTTATTTGTTTTATATGCTTATGCCCGACACCATTGCTTTGGACGCCGAACGCCGTTTTGGCGGCCTGGAACGCCTTTATGGCCCTGACAGCCTTCAGAAACTGCGTGGCGCGCATGTTGCCGTCGCCGGAATCGGCGGCGTAGGCTCCTGGTGCGCCGAGGCGCTTGCGCGCTCGGGCATAGGGGTGATCAGCCTGATTGATCTTGACCATATTGCCGCCTCGAACGTGAACCGGCAGCTTCATGCGCTGACGGAAACGCTGGGTCAGGCAAAAGTCGTGGCAATGGCGCAACGCATACATGGCATCAATCCACATTGCCGTGTCAACATGCTCGATGCATTCGTCGAGCCCGACAATGCAGCCGGTTTGTTTGAGGCCGATGTCGATATTATTGTGGACTGCACCGACCAGGCGTCGGCAAAGGTCGCAATGATACTGTTGGCGAGGCAGCGCGGCATACCTGTCGTAGTGTGTGGCGGCGCGGGCGGCAAGACGAATCCACTGTCGCTGCGATCCGGCGACTTGTCGGTTTCCTTGAACGATGCCTTGCTTGCCCGGCTGCGCAATACTTTGCGTCGTCAGCACCGCTACCCCAAGGCCGCCGATCAGGCGGGAAAGCCGCGCAAGCGCATTCCGAAGCTGGGTGTGCGGGCGTTGTGGTTCGATCAGCCAGTCTTGCTTCCCGCGCAGTGGCAAGCGGTGTCAACGTCGCCCGTCGAAGCTCCGGATGCCGAAACGCCGGTACTGCAAGGATTGTCGTGCGCGGGCTATGGGTCGGTGGTGACCGTAACCGCCGCTATGGGCATGTCCGCCGCCAACGAGGCCATGCAGTGGGTGCTTAACGGAAAATTTCTTTGACCCGGTGTCAGGCGGCGCCGCGCATGGCCTGTTCGTAGCGTTCGCGCGCTTCCTGCTCGAAGCGGGCGTCCTCGAGCTCGTCGAGCAAGCCTTCCATATCGACCGGCCTGGTATCGGCCTGGAATTTGCCCGTCAGAGGGGTGTCCGGTGTCAGCAGGCCGGCTTCGAACAGTGCCCAGATTTCCTTGCCGTAGTGCGTGTCAAGCAACTGCGGGGCAAATGCGCTGAAAAAGACGGAAATATTGCTGACGTCGCGCTCGAGCATGACGGCCGCTTCGCTGTTGCCCGCCGCGTCGATTGCCTGAGGCAGGTCGATGATGACGGGGCCGTCTGCGGCCAACAGTATGTTGTATTCCGACAAGTCGCCATGTATGACACCGGCGCACAACATCAAGACCACCTGATGGAGCACCTGGCCGTGCAGCTCGAGAGCCTGGCTCTCGGTCATGTCGACGTCGCCAAGGCGGGGGGCGACATTGTCTTGGTCGTCCACCACCAACTCCATCAACAAGACGCCGTCGGTGCAAATATAAGGCTGCGGTACGCGAACGCCGGCGTTCGCCAGCCGGAATAAGGCATCGACCTCGGCGTTTTGCCAGGATTCTTCCTGCATCTGGCGCCCATAGCGGGTGCCTTTTTCCATGGCACGCGCCTGGCGGCTGTTTTGGACTTTGCGGCCATCGCGGTAGGACGCCGCCTGCCGGAAGCTGCGTTGCTTGGCGTCCTTGTAGACTTTGGCGCATCGGGTGTCGTCGCCACTGCGTACGACATAGACGGCCGCTTCCTTGCCGCTCATCAGCTGGCTGATGACTTCATCGATCAGGCCTTCGTCGACAAGGGGTAAAAGTCTTTTTGGCGCTTTCATGCGG